>CAXUIA010000372.1:0-1019 GCA_964250835.1 uncultured Acetobacteraceae bacterium
GCGGCGGCGCCGGACCGTCCGATCATCGCGCCGTCACCTTCGAGGGCCAGACCATCATGGTCCCGATCCACACCCATGCCGCCAGCCGCTCCCCCTACGCCGCCACAATCGACGGCCAACTGACGCGTGACGGCCAACCTGTCGGCACGATCAGCTTCCCCCACCAACCCCGCTTCTACCGCCTGCAAACCCTCGACGGCGTGCCCTATTGGAAAATCGCACTCCTCCACAGCCGCGACGTGCTCGCCACCACCGTGCTGCAGGACTGCATCCGTATCCGCGACCGCACCACCGCCTGCCAGTTCTGCGCCATCGGCCAAAGCCTCGCCGGCGGCCGCACGATCGCCCACAAAACGCCCGCCCAGCTCGCCGAAGTCGCCCGCGCCGCCGTCATCCTCGACCGCGTCCGCCACATGGTGCTCACCACCGGCACTCCCAACGTGACCGACCGCGGCGCCGCGGTCCTCGCCGACAGCGCCAGCGCGATCAAGGCGGCCATCGACATCCCCATCCAGGCGCAGTGCGAACCGCCGCGCGACCACGCCTGGTTCGACCGCCTCCGCGACGCCGGCGTCGACAGCCTCGGCATGCACCTCGAAGCCGCCACCGACCCCGTGCGACGGCGGATCATGCCCGGCAAGGCCACCGTCAGCGTCGAGCGCTATTTCGACGCCTTCGCGGCCGCCGTCCCCGTCTTCGGCCGCGGCCAGGTCAGCACCTACATCCTCGCCGGCCTCGGCGACAGCGCCGACGACATCCTCGCACTCGCCGCCCGGTTAATCGACATCGGCGTCTACCCGTTCGTCGTCCCCTTCGTGCCGATCTCCGGAACGCCGCTCGAGAACCATCCCGCGCCCAGCCCCGATTTCATGCGCGGCATCCTCGTCCCGCTCGGCGCCATGCTCGCCGAAGCCCGCCTGCTCTCGCACGACATCAAGGCCGGCTGCGGCCGTTGCGGCGCCAGCTCCACCCTCGCCGCCAACGAGCACCCCCGCCCCTGGCCCGCTATCCCGACCCGA
>CAXUIA010000372.1:1029-2673 GCA_964250835.1 uncultured Acetobacteraceae bacterium
GTTCCGCCCGGCCGACTTCCAGGTCAAGCGCGCCGAGCGCCCGCGCGAGCTCCTCGGCCACTATCGCCTTCGCCACCAGGCGTTCGTCCACGAGCAGCAAATCTTCCCCGACACCGACCGCGACCCGATCGACGACATCGCGATCCCGATCGTCGCCATCTCCTGCCTGCTCGGCGACCCCGACGAGATCATGGGCGCCGTGCGCATCCACCAGCCGGAGCCCGGCCAGTGGTGGGGCTCGCGGCTCTGCGTCGCCTCCCACCTGCGCGGCGGCGCCCATCTCGGCGTCGAGCTGATCCGTTTCGCCGTCTCCACCGCGAACGCAAGCGGTGCCAGGAGCTTCCACGCCCACGTCCAAATCCAGAACGTCCCGCTGTTCGAACGCGTCGGCTGGCACTCGCTCAACGAGCTCGCCCTGCACGGCCGGCCCCACCACCTCATGCAGGCCGACCTCGACCACTACCCGCCGCTCACACTGCCCACCCTCCGTCATCTGCCTCCGGTCCGGCGCGCGGCCCTTGCCGCCTGACGCCCTTCTGCGAAACGCCCGCGGCATCGCCCACAAGGCCGACATCGCCCCCGTTCTCGCCCGACTCGGCCTCAACCAAACACACGGCATCGGCGACGACTGCGCCGTCATCCCCGACGGCGAGGGCTTTCTGCTCCTCGCCATCGAGGGCTTCCTTAACGAGTTCGTCGCCGGCGACCCGTATTTCGCCGGCTGGTGCGGCGTCATGGTCAACGCCAGCGACATCGCCGCCATGGGCGGTCGCCCGATCGCGATCGTCGACGCCCTCTGGAGCAACGGCCTCGACGCCGCCTCGCCCATCCTCGACGGCCTCGCCCAGGCCGCCGCCGCCTACGGCATTCCGATCGTCGGCGGCCACACCAACACCCGCAACGACCGCTCCCAGCTCTCGGTCGCCATTCTCGGCCGCGCTCACCGCCTCATCACCAGCAACGACGCCCGACCCGGCGACACCATTCTCGCCGCCATCGACCTGCGCGGCCGCATGCGCGCGCCCGCCCCCTGGTGGGACGCGAGCGCGCACGTCACCGACCCGCAGCAGCGCCGCCGCGACCTCGACATCCTCCCCGCCCTCGCCGACGCCGGCCTTTGCCGCGCCGGCAAGGACATCAGCATGGGCGGCCTCGCCGGCACCGCGCTCATGCTCGCCGAAGCGTCCGGCATCGGCATGGACATCGAACCCGGCCGCATCCCTCGCCCCGAAAGCGTCGACCTACAACTCTGGCTCACCTGCTTCCCGAGCTACGGCTACCTGCTCACCGCCACTCCGGACGACGCTCCAGCCATCATCGGCCACTTCCACGCGCGCGGCATCGCCTGCGCCGCGATCGGCGCCTGCAACGCCACAAGCCAGGTCCGTATCGGCGACGAAACCCTCTGGGACTTCGCCCGCGAACCCCTCACCGGCTGCCGCCGGTGACGCGCATCGCCCTCTTCACCCACTCCACCAACCCGAGGGGCGGTGTCGTCCACGCGCTCGAGCTCGCCGAAGCCCTGACCGCGCTGGGCCACGACGCGACCATCATCGCTCCCGACAGCGGCCGCGGCTTCTTCCGCCCGACCCGCGCCCGCCAAGTCACCATCCCAGCCGCCCCCTGCCCGGACCTCCCCACCCT
>CAXUIA010000373.1:0-1411 GCA_964250835.1 uncultured Acetobacteraceae bacterium
GGCTCGAGCGCTCTGGCTCCGGACTGCCGTCCCGAGCCAGACCGCCGTTGCGCCATCGTGCCAGACGGAGAATCGGTCCACCCGCGGCACCCCTGGACAAGCCTCGCGCAGCGGAAAGCTCGCCACCACCAGGCTCGCTCCGGTGCAATCCACCGGCGCCGCCTCGTCGAGCTTCACCAAGACCGTCACACCGTGCCGCAAGAAGCGGCATCCGTCGGGACCGCACGCCGGTCCCGCCGGCAACATGACCGGCTGGCTTCCTGTCGCCCAGTAATGCTCGAACGCCTCAAGCGTGAACTTAGAAGCACCCGTGCGCTTGGCCAGCAGCATCGTTCCGCCCGCTTGCAGCCCGATCAGCTTCGCGTCATCCGACACAAGCACGTCCGGCGGAACCACCAGCCACGGCGAGACCAGCCCCGCCGCGATCAACGCTGTGCCCGCCAGCCGTAGCCGGCTCCGCAGGAGGCACAGCACGGCAATTCCCGCGCTCAACACCAGCAATCCATCGAGCGGCATGTGCGGGACCGCGAGCGTCGCCGCCGGCAGGCCCGAAACGGTTCGCCCGACCCACAGGATTGCAGCGATTCCCCATCCCATCGGCGCCATCGCGAGTGCCGCCAATCCGAACGGCATCAGCGCGAGCGACATCAAACCAAGCGGCATCACCCACGTCGCGGTGATCGGCACCGCGATCACGTTGGCCAGCACGAAGTAGAGCTGAACCACGCCGAAATGATATGCCGCGAACGGCGCCGACGCCGTCCCTGCCAGCACGCTGGTGAGCGCGAGCGCCAGCACGTGCAGCCGGAGCCGCCGCCCCATGCCGCCATGTGAGCCGCGGGAGAACACCGGCCGCAGCGCCTCGTATCCGGCGATCAGAGCCGCGACCGCCGAGAAGCTCATCTGAAAGCTTACTCCGGTGATTTCGTTCGGCCAGACTTGCAGCACCACGGCCGCCGCCACCCCAAGCCCGCGCATCGAGACTGCCCGCCGCCCCAGCGCGATCCCGAGCGTCGCGAGCGCCGCCATGCAGAACGACCGCACGATCGGCAGGTGCGCGCCCGTCAGCAGCAGATAGAGCCCGCCCGCCGCCAGCGCCGACACCGACGCAATCTGCCGCGTGGGCCAGCGCAGCGCCGCATAGGGCCAGCACGCCAGCCCGCTGCGCACTACGCCGAGCGCCAGCCCCATGACGATCCCGATATGCAGCCCCGCCACCGCCAGCAGATGCGCGAGCCCCGAATTTGTGAACGCCGCCCTGTCCTCGGGCGAGATCGCCGTGGAGCGTCCCACCATCAGCGTCGCCGCGATGGCGCCGCGCGGTCCCGGCAGCCCGGTCTCGAACCGCCGCGCGATGCCGTCCCGCACGCCCTGCCCCCATTCCGCCATCCCGGTGCCGCTTGCCCGGCCC
>CAXUIA010000373.1:1421-2652 GCA_964250835.1 uncultured Acetobacteraceae bacterium
TCCCGCTGCAGATCCCAGGCACCCGGGTAGGCCGGGCTCGACGGTCCGCGCACCAGCGCTCTGATCCGCACCTCGTCGCCATCCGATATCACCGCCGCAGCGTCGCCGCGGAGCCTGATCCGCATCGAGCGCGCGACCGGCGGCGCCCCGTCCAGCGACACGTGCCCGATCGTCAGCCGCACGCCGCCGTCCGGCAGCGGGTCGACGACGCGCACCGTGCCCTTCACGATCACCGCGTGGCGCGGCAGCACCACCATCGGCAGCACCCGGCGCGTCTGCCACATGGGCGCGGCCACTCCCAGCGAGAGCGCCAGTCCTGTCAGCGCCGCCGCTCGCCCGGCTACACTTCGCCGCACCAGCAACGCCACCAGCGCGAAGCCGAGGCAGGACGCGAGCACCGGCCACACCGGCGGTTCCGACCGCAGCCCGAAATACCACGCCGAGCCCGCACCCATCGCGACCGGCAGAAACAGCACGGTTCGCTGCCGCTCGACGGCAGCCAAGCCGCGCGCCCAGCCGGCCGCGCCTCCCAGGCGATCGCCCAGCCCCCAACCCCGAACCACGCCCACTACATGTTCCACTACCGCAACAATATCGCCGCCTCGCTGGCTTGGGAAGCAGCCATGGCTGGTGTAGGACACGCGTATGACGATCAGGACCCGCTTCGCACCGAGCCCGACCGGCATGCTTCATATCGGCGGCGCCCGCACCGCCCTTTTCAACTTCCTCTTCGCCCGTCACCACGGCGGCGAGTTCCTGCTCCGGATCGAGGACACCGATCGCGCCCGCTCGACCGCCGAGGCGGTCGACGTGATTCTTGACGGGCTTTGGTGGCTTGGACTGACGCCCGACCAGGCGCCGATCTTCCAGTCCACACGGGCCGCCCGCCACGCCGAAGTCGCTCACGCCCTGCTCGAACAGGGCCGCGCCTACCGCTGCTACGCCACCGCCGACGAGCTGCGCACCATGCGCGAACAAGCCGGCGCCGCCGGCCGTCCACCTCGCTACGACGGACGCTGGCGCGACCGCGACCCTGCCGACGCCCCGCCGGACGCCCCGTTCAGTATACGCCTGCGCGCTCCGCAGGACGGCGAAACCGTCGTCGAAGACCTCGTTCAAGGTGAGGTCCGTGTCGGCAACGTCGAGCTCGACGACATGATCATCCTGCGGTCGGACGGCACGCCCACCTACCTGCACGCCGTGGTGGTCGCCGCCCATGACATGGGCATCC
>CAXUIA010000374.1:0-2650 GCA_964250835.1 uncultured Acetobacteraceae bacterium
GTCCCGCATCGTCGCCCAGGCCTGCGACGTGCTGGTCCGCATCCCCATCGCGGCCCGCAGCGAATCCCTCAACGCCGGCGTAGCCGCCGGCATCGCCCTCTACGAGGTCGCCGCCATCCGCGCCCAGGTCGGCGACGGCAAAGTCATCTGCGGCCTGTCGGGCGGCGTCGATTCGTCGGTCGCCGCAGTGCTCATCCACGAGGCGCTGAAGGACTCGGGCGGCGAGCAGCTGACCTGCGTCTTCGTCGACACCGGCCTGCTGCGCGCCGGCGAGGGGACCCAAGTGGTGGGCCTGTTCCGCGAGCACTACGGCATCCCGCTGAGCCACGTCGACGCGGCGGACCGCTTCCTGTCGGCGCTTGCCGGCGTCGCCGACCCCGTCGAAAGCCATGCCCGGATATTCCATGCCGCCGGTGGGGCCGGCGACATTGATTGCCGTTGGCCACGAGTAGGGATACCAGCGCCGGGAGAAGTTCTCGACCGCGTCCTTGAGGTAGGCGGTGGAGCGGCCCCAGGCAGCGTCGCCGGCACTTTCGACCGGGTAGAACGACATGGCGAGCGCGGAGCGGCCTTCGGGAAGACTGATCCGGGCGGCGTCCCAGGCGTAGGCGTCGGAGGCGGCGAAGGCGACGTCGCGCGTGTGTTCCATCCTGAAGTGCCACGTGCGGGAGCCGGTGAGGCTTCGACGTGAACCGATCTCGGCCGGGCTGATGATCGGAACCGTTCGGTCGCTCTGGCGGGCTTGCGCCAGATGGGCGCGCTCCGGACCGGTCAGCGTCTCGCCGGGGTTCTGCAGCTCTCCCGATCCTGCGATGACCATGCTGGCCGGGACGGTGATCCAGTAATCGATGTGGCCGTATTCGAGATAGAACTCCTGCGCGATGTAGGGCAGCGTGTCCCAGCCGCGAATGTCGTCGTAGACTGCCATTCTCGGATACCATTGCGCCATGTCGTAGATGTCGCCGCTGGCGTAATGCTGCCAGCCCATGCGGCCGCCGAACCCGCCGGGGATGTCGAAGGCATAGCGGAGGCTGAGCGTGAGCTTGTGGCCGCTCGCGAGTGGGCGCGGGAGTGTTACTTTCATGCGCGTGTCGGAGACGAGGGTGGGCGCGGGGACGAGATCGGTCTCGCCGGCCTTGACGTCGTCGATGGTGAAGCCGTTGGTGGCTCCGGGTGGGATGCCGCCGCTCGCCAGACGGTTGCGCGAATGGAGGCGGTAGACGTTCTGGTCGAGTTGCAGCCAGAGACAGTCGAGCGTGTCGGGGCTATTGTTGGTGTAGGTGATGATCATCGTGCCGGACAGGCGATGGCCGACGGGGTCGAGGTCGGCGTGGATCGCGTAGTCGGCGCGGTTCTGCCAGTAGGCGGGACCTGGCATGCCGCTGCCGGACCTGAACTGGTTGATCGGTCCGGGCAAGGTGAGCGGGGCGAAGGTAACGAGCGGGTCGTAGGCGGGGCGGTCGGCGGGTCGGGCTTGGGTCGTGATGAGAGCGAGCGCGGTCGCGAGAATACGGGCGTGCCGGGGCCTCAAACTGTTCACTCCACTGCTTGGCCGAGCACGTGATGAGCGTGCGCCGGGAGTGCTACCATCTTTGGCCCGGTTCTGCATGGCCGAGCCTTCGTCCGCACAGGGTGGCTGCCATCATCAGGGTGAGACTGCAGCCACGCCGGCTGTGTCACGGCTGGTCGAACCGCCTCGTTTGAGGAGACATGACCCGCACCGATCGCGTAACGTTTTGCCGCGATTGGGGAGGTCAGGCCAGGCCGTATCGCCCAGTGCTTCGCGCGCTCGACCGGCGAGCACCGCCGGCTCGTTCTACCTGGTCATGTCGGTAGCACTGCTGCCAACGCCATTTTCGGGTTTGCCCACACCGTGCCGGGAGACTTCTCGATCCCGGGGTTTTCCGGCATTGCTCGTCACGCATGGGCTGGTGTTTTCCGCCTGGCTCCTCTTGTTTGTTGCTCAACCCGCGTTGGTCATGAGGCGCTCGCTTCGCTGGCACCGGCGCGTGGGCTGATCGCGGCCATGGTCGTGCTGGCGGCGAGCGCGATCTTTCTGGCTACGTGGGGAAATACCCTGCCGTCTTTCTACCCACATGGATTGTTCGTGGTGCGGGGCGCGTTCGGCGCGTTCGTGTTTCCGGCGCTGGTCATCGCCGCGATCGCGCTGCGACGACGACCGGAGTGGCATAAGCGATTTATGCTGTGCGTCGCGTTCGTGGTGGTCGTGCCGGGCCTGGAACGGGCGATGCCGCTGTTGCTGTTCGGTGCGGCTTGGCCGTATGTCGTGGACGCTGTTATCGACATGATTGCGCTGGCCGGACCTGTCTACGATCTGGCAACGAGAGGCCGTGTCCACCCCGCCTACGGCTGGGGAATTAATTCGATCGTGATTGGCCAAGCGTCCGTCGACGCGCTGGCGCCGTTGGCCACCATGATGCTGCACGCCGTCGGCGCGCGGTGAATACCAGGGTCAAGCCGTTCCGGACCCGGCAGATGGTTCCGCTGTTGTTCACGGTGCGGGTCGGGGCCTTTGGACATTCTGGTGCTGAGTTCGGCGGCGGCCGAGGCTACGTTCGATAGCGAAGGCCGTACTCGTCGCTGATCCAGAGTGGTTGACCGAGAGGGGTCGCGAAGTCGTAGAAGGCGA
>CAXUIA010000375.1:0-2634 GCA_964250835.1 uncultured Acetobacteraceae bacterium
AGCCTGCGCCAGCATCCGCTGTCGTTCCTGCGGGCGGCGTTCCGTGCACGCGGGATGATACGCTGCGCGGACCTGGAGACGGCGAAGGATGGATCGCGGGTCACGGTGCCGGGGATCGTGCTGATGCGTCAGAAGCCCGGGTCGGCGAAGGGGGTGATGTTCATCACCGTCGAGGACGAGACGGGAATTGCGAACGTCATCGTGTGGCCGAAGCTGTTCGAGAGCCATCGACGGCTGATCCTGTCGGCGAGCACGCTGGGCGTTCGCGGCTTGGTGCAGCGCGAGGGTGGAGTGATCCACGTGCTGGCCGAGGCGCTGATCGATCTGTCGGATGCGCTGCGATCGGTGGGTGAGCAGGACGAGCGGCGTGATTGGCCGACGGGACGTGGTGACGAGGCGAAGCATGGCGGGGCGCCGGATCAGCGGCAGACCAAGATCGTGCGGGCGCGGGATCTGTCATGGCCGGCGTTCACGCAGGGCGAGCCGGTTCGGCAGACCTCGCAGACGGGGATCAAGGTTCAGACGCGTGACTTCCGGTGAGACTTGACGAATTCGTGAGCCGAGGAAAGGTTTTGCGTGGTGTTCGCGCATAGGCTGAGCAACAGTTTGTCTTCGACTCGGAAGGCCCGCGATGCGAACTGTCCAGACCGATGAACTCGAGTGTCTCCTGCAGATCGGCGAGGCCGGCGGTTTGGCACGGGATTGGCCTGACTACCCGGAGGATTTCGGACTGGATGAGCGGCATATCCCGGCCTTGATCCGGCTGGCATGCGACGGAGCGCTGCTGGCGTCGGACTCCGACGTTGGCTGGGCTCCGGTGCATGCGTGGCGGGCGCTCGGTCAGCTGCGTGCGGCGGAAGCTGCGGGGCCGCTGGCCGAGGCGCTTGCCAGCTTCAACCAAGACGCGTCGGATCTGGAGCTGCCGATCGTCCTGGGGATGATCGGGGCGGCGGCGATCAGCCCGCTTGCGCGACTGATTGCCAATCGGAAGAGTTCGCCCCTGGCTGGGAGCTCGGCGATGCAGGCGTTGGCGGAGATCGCCCGCCGGCATCCTGCGCATCGAGACGCTTGCGTTGACGTGCTTCTGAGTGTGCTGCGGCCCCGTGCCGGGACAGATCCCGTGGTTGCCGGGTTTGCCGTTTGCTCGCTGCTTGACCTGCAAGCGGTGGAGACGATCGAGGTGGTCCGCGACGCTTACCGGCGCGGGGCCATCGACGTGTCCCTCCCCGGCGACCTTGAGGATGCGGAGATCGCGTTGGGCGTGCGTGAAGCGCGGTGCACGCCGCAGCCGCGGTACGATCACGCACCGGGTGTCTCCCCTGCCCTGGTGATCCCGGCATCAAGGAAATGGAGCCTGCATTGAGGGACGCTGCGGGACGTGAACCGGGCTGCATCCTTGCGCGCCAGGGCGGGGCTGGAGCGGATGCTCCAACCCCTGTGGTCTCGGCTTCAGGCGACTGACGAGGTGAACATGCCGCTCACGCCGTTGGGAAAGAAGCCGCCTTTGGTGGTGCCGCCGGCGTAGACGATCGACAGCACCTGGTAGGGGGTGCGGGCGAAAGCGAGCGAGTTGCTGTCGACGGGGGCGATGTTGACGGTGTTGTTGACGTAGGCGCCCTGATCGTCGGCCGGGATACCGGTGGTGCCGCCGGTGCCGGACAACGATGCGCGGATGGCTGAGATGCGATCGGTGTATTGACCGCCGCCGAGTTCGAGCAGCAGCGAGCGGATCGCCGCGGCATGGTAGGCTTCGACCGCAAGGATGCTGGCTGCAGCGCCGAGATAGGCCTTGCTGGTCACGAGCGGTGCAGCACCGTTGTAGGCGGTCACGCCGACATCCTCGAAGATGTAGGCGCCGAGCAGGAAGCTGAGCTGGTCGTGGAACGGGTTGAAGCCCGGCAGGCCGATCATGCTGCCGAGGGCGGCGAAGGTGTCGGTGAAGTCGATGTTGGGCTCGGCGACCGCGCTGCCGGCGAGGTTTTTGCGGAGAAACTGCACGTGGTTCGCTTCGTCGGTCGCGATCTCGTTGAAGAGCTGCGTGACCCCGAGGGCGGTCGTTGGAACCTTGCTTCCGCCGATCACCGAGCCGGGCGTTCCGATGTTCTGCAGGCGATGGCCGAAAGCGCCGAGGCTGTAGAACTCGCCTTCCAGGTATTCGAGATTGAGCGCGAAGTTCAGGATGCCCACGTCGATGTCGGCTGACTGCGCCGCCGCCGGCGTTGCGCGGCCGACCCCGACGGCCGCCACGCCCATCGCAGCTGCCCCGAGCCCGGCACGTTCGATGAGCTTGCGTCGTGATGACCTGCTGCGCAGTACGGCCGTTTGATCGACAGTTTCGTTCGGCATGGGCTGGTTTTCCTCATTGCATGACGCCCGTGCGTCAGCGCGGGCGAGCGAGCCCTTTAGGTCGCTCTGTTGTTACGAGACCTGCCGAGATCTGGATGCGGCCGGAATGTGACAGTTTCGAGATGAAGGCCAGGGGCGTCGTGCGTCAGCGCGCCGTCGGCGTAACGCCTTTGGACTTCACTGTGGCCTGAAGCCCGGCTCGTCCGTCGGGCGGGGTTTGGGCAGAGCCCCATCTCTGTCTCTTTTTCATGCATTTTCACGGCGTTCTGCTGTGGTTTAGGGACGCGC
>CAXUIA010000376.1:0-2630 GCA_964250835.1 uncultured Acetobacteraceae bacterium
GCGCATACAATGACCCTAAGTTTTGTAAGGGCGCAAGGTGTCTTTGTAACTGCGCACGACTCACTTCGTATCGAGCCCAACAGTTGCTGACGTGCTGGTCTGGTCGGACGAGATGTTTGCCTGTCTACAAAAACGTCGCACAAGTAAGTGAAGCACCAGTGTGGCCTGCCGACTTTCTGAGGTCGAAGTGTTGCGGCAACGTGGGGACAGCAGTGGGATTTCTCCCGCCAGTCGGCGGACGTCTTCTGTCAGAAAACGAAGGTGTGCCTTCGACTTTGAGCTGCAACCTCCGAACGCACCGGTGTGCGCCGCATTGCACAGGGTTGGTGCCCTCGGTGATGGCTGCTCCATCTCGCACCGATCCTCACCCCGAACACTTCGCTAACTTCTGGTGTTCGAAGTCTCTGGTGACCGAGCGGTTGTTCGGCGCTCGCCAGTTGCGGCCAGGCTGCAACTGGCGTTAGGATACCGAGCTCCGGCAAATATTCCCTTCAACCAAGCGAGCTTGGTCCGCGACTCCAAGCACGCCGCCAAGACCGGCAAACCCCAGTGCTCGATGCCGCCGAAATGGCGGTGACCGACGCACTAGCGACTGAGAGCCTGCAGGATTTGCGCAACCCGACTTTCCGCACGGATCGTGAGGGTTGAATTTGAACATCGACAGGGCACAGTCCCGATCTGTTTGCCGAATGGCCGCTACGCTAGAACCTCACCCGGAGCTAACTGCACCGACTTATAGCATTGCTGAATGAATGGCGCAGTTCCATTCTACTTGGGACGGGTCGCGGGTGATGCTGAGGTTCCTCATCTCTTTGTCGGAGATCGAGATGCCCTTTGGACAGAGATTGCTGTCGAGCTTGCAACGAACCCTCAGTCCAGTCCTCGTCTTGGTGGCACGGATCAGATCGACGATCACGCGATAGCTGACGAGCGGCTGAGCCCCCAATTCATTGAGATGCGCGACAACAGGCGGTGCTCGATGGCGTCCCACTTGCTGGTTCCTGGCGGCAGATGATGCACGACGGTGGCAATACCGAGTTCAGCGAGGTGTTGCAGTTCGCGTTTCCACAGCCTCACGCGTGAGCCGTTGCTGCCATCGGCGGTGATGGTCAGTCGGGTAGCGTCACGATAGTGAACCCGGGCGCCGGCCTGCTCTATGGCGGCCGCAAGATCCGCCTCGGCGCCTTTCCCGTCGAAATCGACTTCGACGAGTTCCGCATCATGGCAGAAGCCGGCTGGCGCTCGCCCGAGACCGAGCGTCTTCGTCGCAGCCTGCAAGGCCAGACGCTCATCTTCGGGGCCGAGCGCATGGATCCGACGAAAGGCCTGCCGCAGCGTCTCGCCGGCTTCCGCCGCCTGCTCGAGACCCGCCCGGCCTGGCGCCGGCGCACCGCCTTTCTGCAGATCGCCGCATCCAGCCGAACCGAGGTCGAATCCTACCGCGCGCTCCGCGAGGAGCTCGAACGTCTCTCCGGCGCCATCAACAGCGAATGGTCCGAGCCCGACTGGATCCCCGTCCGTCTCCTCGCGCGCGGCGGCGCCCGCGAGGCGATCGCCGGCTACATGCGCGAAGCCCGCGTGGGCCTTGTCACCCCGCTCCGCGACGGCATGAACCTCGTCGCCAAGGAATACGTCGCCGCCCAAGACCCGCAGGATCCCGGCGTCCTCGTCCTCTCGCGCTTCGCCGGCGCCGCCCGCCAGCTCGGCGCCGCCCTGCTGGTCAATCCCTACGACGCCGACGAAATGGCCGACGCGCTCGACACCGCGCTCAACATGACCCGCCCCGAGCGCCAGGACCGCTGGAAGATGCTCTCCAAGGCGCTCGGCCACACCTCCACGCTCGGCTGGGGCCGTTCGTTTGTCTCCGCCCTTACGCGCGTCACCGAGGACCACCCAGTCATCGGACGCGACGAGATCGAAGCGACGCTCCTGACCACGTGACGCGCAGGGGCGCCGCCCCTGCACCCCGCTGGGGCCAGCGCCCCCAGACCCGCGTCTTTTGGTGTTGTCACAACCTCATCCGTTGGGTTGTATGAGGCCGAACGACCGGGGGTTTGCCATGTCGGGTGTAGTCGCGAACACGTCAGGAACCGGCTGGGGCGCAGCCGATTGGGCGGGCGACGGCGAGGGCTCGGCCTTTCTCGACATGTTCCTCGCCGCGGGCGGGCCGCTCGGCAGAGCCATCCCGCTTGCCTTTCTGCCGGGCGAAGCCGGACCGCCCGAACGCACGGGCTCGGTCAACGGCACGCCCGGCCTGTCTTACGCCACCAGAAACGACGAGACCTCCGTCGCCCTGACCTACACCGACCCGAACGGCCAGGCTCACCAGATCGGCACGCTCACCAAGGGCCCCAACGGCGAGGTCTACGGCCAGAACCACGTCCAGGTCGGCCAGATGCAGGCCGACGGCACCCTCACGCTCGAACCAGCGGTCAACGCCCAAGCTGACACCGAGAACGAGTGCCGCGCGCCGGGCCCCGACGGCCCGACCAACCGCAACACCGGCCTGCCGCCGGCCCTGCAGTCCAACTTCCAGACCGCCCGCCTGAACGCCTACACGACCGACCCGAAGCTCCCGGCAGCCGGCCTGACGCCCTTCGGCCCCAGCGGACCCGACTGCGCCCAGTGGC
>CAXUIA010000377.1:0-2628 GCA_964250835.1 uncultured Acetobacteraceae bacterium
TGGTGGAGGGGGTGGCCGGACGGCAGGGCCGATTTTCCGGCGGGGGTGACAGGGCCGGGCACACGGTGGGTCTCGCACCAGCGCAGGAGATCGATTTCGGCCTCCGAGTAGAGGACGCCGCCGCCGGCGATGACGAGCGGGCGGCTTGACTGGCGGAGGAGTTGGGCAGCTTGGGTGAGCTCGTGCGCGTCGGGGCGCGGGCGTCGCGGGATCCAGACCCGTTCGGCAAAGAAGCTTGGGGGATAGTCGGCGGCTTGCGCCTGGACGTCCTGGCAGAAGGCGAGCGTGACGGGGCCGCACTCGGCGGGGTCGGTGAGCACGGTCATCGCGCGGTCGAAGGCGGGGATGAGCTGTTCGGGCCGGGTCAGGCGGTCAAAATAGCGCGAGACCGGGCGGAAGGCGTCGTTGGCGGTGACCGTGCCGTCGGCAAAGCTCTCGATCTGCTGCAGGACCGGGTCGGGACGCCTTGACGCGAACACGTCACCCGGCAGGAGCAGAACGGGCAGCCGGTTGATGTGGGCGACGGCGGCCGCGGTGACGAGGTTGAGCGCGCCGGGGCCGATCGAGGTGGTGCAGGCCATCACCCGACGGCGGCGGCTGGCCTTGGCGAAGGCGATCGCGGCATGCGCCATCGCCTGCTCGTTGTGGGCGCGGAAGGTGGGCAGCGTGTCGCGGCCGCCGTGCAGCGCCTCGCCCATACCGGCGACGTTGCCGTGGCCGAAGATCGCCCAGACGCCAGCGAACAGCGGGACGCGCTGGCCGTTCAGGTCGGTGCGCTGGGCGGCGAGCGCCCTGACGAGCGCCTGGGCGGCGGTGAGGCGGGTCATTGCCAGACCGCCACGAGCTCGGCAAAGCGGTCGGCCATCGCGGTGACGGCGGCCTCGTCGGAGAGCTCGCCCGCGAGCCAGGCACGGGCGGGACCGGCGAAGATGGTGCGGCCAACGGCAAAGCCGCGGACGTGCGGGGCGCGCTTGGCGCGGGTGAGGGCCGCGGCGAGTTCGCTCATCGGCGCGTCGAGACCGAGCACCATGATGCCGCGGCAATCTGGATCGCCCCCGTCGATGGCGCCGCCGATCGCGGACCACGCGTCGTCGGTATCCTGGGCTTCGAGCTTCCACCAGTCGGGCTTGATGCCGAGCGCGTAGAGGCGGCGCAGGATGTGGGCGATCGTGTGGTCGTCGATCGGACCGTGGCGGCCGGCGATGATCTCGATCAGCAGCTCGCGGCCCACCGTGCGCGACGCGTCGAAAACCCGGAGGAGTTCGCGCTCCTGTCGGAGACGCAGCTCCTCCGGGTCGTTTGGATGGGCGAAGCAGAGGCATTTGACGGTGTGCGTGACGGGCCACTCGGCGAGGTGCGCGCCGAGACTGCTCATGCCGTCGAAGTCGAGCGGGCGCGAGCCGGGGCGCTCGACCGGGCGGCCGATCCAGAAGCCATGGTCGGCCGCGCGAAACAGGGCCGAGCGGCCATGCGTGCCGTCGAGCAGCATGCCGAAACCCGGCCGGCCGGCAGCGACGCGGACGGCGGCGTCGACGGCAAGCTCCTTGAAGCGGCCAATGCGTGAGAGCGGCGCGCCGGCCTCGCGTGCCATGTCTTCGAGCTGAACGCGATGGTCGATCGCAAGCGCCATAATGGTGTCGGGCTGCGGACGGCGCGTGGTCGACCAGTGGATCTGGTTGAGGCTTGCGTCATGACGGAGCGCGCGACTGGGGCTACCGTGCTCCAGGAAGTGGGTGAGCTCGGGCCAGGTCGGCGACTCGGGCGAGCAGAGCAGGCGTGAGACCGCGAACGCGCCGCACGCGTTGCCCCATGAGCAGCTCGTCTCGAGCGGCTCGTCACGCAGCCAGCCGCGCAGGAAGCCCGACAGGAAGGCGTCGCCGGCGCCGAGAATATTGTAGACCTCGACGGGAAAGCCGGGGGCGCTGACGCCTTCGTCAATAGTTGCCGGTATGGCGCCCGGGAACGCCACGCAGCCGAGCGCGCCGCGCTTGCAGACGATGGTGGCGCCGGTCGCGTCGCGTATGGCGCGTATGGCCGCCATCGTGTCCTCATGGCCGCCCGCGATGTGCAGCTCTTCTTCGGTGCCGACGACGAGGTCGCAGAGCGGGAGCACCGGGCGGAGCGTTTCGGTGACGGAAGCCGCGCGGATGTAGCGGTTCTCGCCGGCGCCGTGGCCGGCGAGGCCCCAGAGGTTGGGGCGGTAGTCGGCATCCAGGATGACGCGGGCGCCGCTCGCGCGCGCGATCCCAACCGCGCGGAGCTGGGCGGCCCTAGTGTGCGGGCGCGCGAAGTGGGTGCCGGTGACGAGGACGGCACGTGTGGAGCGGATGAACGCGTCGTCGATGTCGGCTTCGCAAAGGGCCGCGTCGGCGCAGTTGTCGCGGTAGAAGATGAGCGGGAAGCGCTCCTCGTCGCGCACGCCGAGGATCACGAGAGCGGTCAGGCGTTGTGGGTCGGTGATGACCCCTTGGGTCGCGACACCTTCGCGTTCGAGCTGCTCGCGGATGAAGCGGCCCATGTGCTCGTCGCCCACGCGCGTGATCACCGCACTGCGCAGGCCGAGCCGCGCGGTGCCGATGGCGAGGTTGGTGGGGCAGCCGCCGACCGCCTTGCGGAAGGTCGCCAGGG
>CAXUIA010000378.1:0-2621 GCA_964250835.1 uncultured Acetobacteraceae bacterium
GTGCTGATCACGAAGGGGATGATCGACGGGCTTGGGGAGTAGGAAGGCGGATCGGCGCGGACATAGCATCCTTAGTGCGCCGTTTCTCAGGTCCCGATGTTCAGTGGGCGCTCCGGAAGTGAGCGGTCGCACGGCGAAGGCTACTTGGAATTGTTCCGCCGTCGCCTGGCGGGTCGGGGCGCAACCCATTCGCCGATGTTGATGGCCTTTCCCGGCGACCTTGCTGCATCTGACCGATTCGGGCCTGATCGAGCGGCCGTGGAAAGAGGCCTCGAACTACCGGATCCTTTGGGAGTTCTCCCTCGATCCGGAGGGGTTCATGGCCAGCGTGTTTTCAGGTTGGCGTTCGTCGTGAGCTTGACGCCCGCGTTCTGGCCGCGCGGGTCCTCGCGCTTCCTGTAAGCCCCCGGCGCTCGTGCTGCGGACGTGCCGGATGATGTCAGCCGCGTCGAGACGGGCCTGTTGACGGCGGCGTTCAGCGGTGCGGCGCCGAAGCCGATGAGGCTGAGCCAACGGATGCTCATCACGCTGGCAGCTCGTATAGCCGCGATCGTCCGGTTGACCCTGGTCATCCCGATCAAAGCCGACGGGAGTTCCGGATGCGAAATCCGTGAACATCGACTAGGTTGTTTTCTTGAAGGCCAAACAAGCAGTCGTGTCACCGAACCCGCACGACATCAGCTTTTCGCCTTGGTCTTGAACAGCACATCCTTGCTCGCAATGCCGTTCGCGTTCACGGACAGGATCGTGGCCACATATTGCGTGCTCGGCTGCAGCCCCGTGATGTCCGTGCGCAGGAGTTGCGTTGCGGCGTCCTGCACCGTCGTCGGGCTGTTGGGCAGAGCGGTCTGGATGAAGTAGCCCGTCGCGGCAGTGCCCCTGGACCATGACAGCACCGCACTCGTGGCGCTCGTGCTGACGGTGACGGCGCTCACCGCCTTGGGCTGGAGGCCGGCACCGGCGAGGCTTGCAAACTGGCCGAACAGCAGGTTGGCGCCGTTCAACGATCCCCAACCGGTCACGTCGTCGTAACCTCGACCGGCAGTGAAGCCCGCGAGACCGAGCGTGCTCTGCCCATTGGTGCCGGACAGAATGTCATTGTAGCTGAGGAAAAGACCATTGGCTTCTGCGACTCTGTAGTTTGTCGCAGCAAAGTTGCCGATTGAGCCGAGACCGACGGCTTTGCTGGCTTTGTTCATGATCGTGTAGACACCGGCCCAGAGCGGCGTGGAGAGGCTGGTGCCGCCGACCTGCGTCCAACCGCCGTTGATGGCCGAATACACCGAGGCGCCGGTGAGAGGATCGGCGTCGGCGGCAAGATCGGGTACGTTGCGGAATGTCGCGGAACCACCGTTGTCCACCGCCACCGACTGAAACTGGCCTGGATTGATCTGCTGGATTTGATAGGTGGGGATTGGCCAAAAGGCGCTGACGCCGCCGCCTGAGGCGCCCAGAGATTCGTTGAGCAACCCCCACGCGGTCTCCGCCTCGTAGACGGAATGGGGACCAGTGAACAGCGTTGTGCCGCCGACGCCCGTCACGGCGGGCTGCGAGGCCGGATCGAGCACGTTGTTGCCGTCCAGTCCGACCTGCCCCTCAGCACCCTGGTCGCCGGAACTCGCGAATACCGCCTGGCCCTGCGCGGTCAGCTGCGTCAGCACGACCGCTTCGGCCTGCAACGCAGCATCGCCCTGCAGGACCTCCGAGTTTCCGTAGGAGATGCTGATGGTCTGCGCGAGATCGTCCTCGGCCATCAGGCTCAGCGCGTTAAGGAGCGCCACCGCGAATGGGTCGGTGGCATCCTCATAGTCGAGGATCTGCTGAATCTGCGGGTTGATCCCGATCAGCGTGTCGATGTCGGTGACCGACTCGAGTTCGATGCCGGGGTTGGTCGCCGGATCGGTCACGCCGTCGACCTCGCGCACCGTGATCGGCGTCGCGGGCAGGTTGTACTGGGCCTCGAACTTTGTGATGTCACTAGGCTTGAACCCGCCCTGCTCGAACACGGCAGCCGTTTCCGTGGTGGGCGCTGGCGTCACCAGCTTGATGATGTTGTAGGCCGTGTGGAAGTCGGCCGGATCATAGGCGCCGAGCACACCGCTCCCGCCCGCGGACTGCGCGGTGCTCGGAGCTGTGCGGGGCGCCGTTCGGACAAGCGGCGCGAATTGCTTTGCACTGGACAGGCCGATCACTGCGCTTACCCGCCCGGCCAGCGCGCCGGGAAGGACTGGCGCGACGGTGGGCGCGAAAGCGTCCTCACCCTGTGGCGTGCGAAACTGCCCGATCCGGGTTGCGAACAGAGCCTGCATCTGGGCCACCGTTCCCTGCACGCTTAGCGTGGTTCTGCTCGACGAGACCGGACCGACGGTGAGCCCGCTCGCGGTCGCCCACCGCCGCAGCGCCGCGTAATCATCGGCGCTGCCGCCGAAGCGCGCGCCGAACTCGGCGGGTGTAAGGAACTTGCGATAATCGGAACTTGCAGGATCCTGCACGTCGCGCGCGAAGGTTGCGGCTCCAGCCTTGTCACCAAGCGGCAGCACCATGACGATCCGCATCGTCGCGGTCGGGTTTTTCTCTCCCAGGCTGGTTCCAAGAGCCGCCGGCGCTACGGATGCAAAGAC
>CAXUIA010000379.1:0-2617 GCA_964250835.1 uncultured Acetobacteraceae bacterium
GTCAGGTGCGGGCGCGATGTCGACGAGAGTGCCGTCGAAGTCGAGCAGGAGAGCTGCACGACCCGGGTGGCCGAGTCGCGGTGGCTGCGTGAGACCGGACATGGTGGAAGAACCTGCGCCAAGAGCAACGGTTCCGCTACGTCATTGACCGCCGGACTGGTCGGCGGGTGGCGTGAGGTCCTGGCCGGGTGGAGGATTGAGGTCACTCGCTGACGAGGCGGGCGTCGAGACGGTTGGCAAAGGCGGAGGTGACGGGGGCGGAGAGGACGGCGGCGGAGGCTTCGGAGGAAGGGCCGCCTCGATGGCGGCTTCGGTCGGCTTTTCGCAACCGACGATGCGAACGCCGTAGACGGGGCTTTGCAAGGTCGCCAATCCCGGTTGGCGCGCGATCATCCAGCCGTGGAAGCCCGGCTCCCCTGCCCTGCTGTCGGTGATCTGGAGAAAGCCCGCTTCGTTGCCGGGAATGCTCGGCGGGTGAACGTCGCAGGCGAGCATGGTCAGGCTGAGCGTCTCAAAGGTTGCGGTCTGGCCGGTCTTGAGCGCGATCAGATGGCTTTGCGCCTTCTGCTTGTCGAGCACGCGAATTTGGCCGCCTCCGGTCGGGACCCAGGTGTCGGCAGGCGGCAGATCGGGCGGAGCAACCGGCTCGGCGGCTTGCGCCGTGGCAACGCTGAACCATTTGGCGGTCAGCACGATGGCGAGGGCAAGAGCGGACCTCACGTGCGTCGCGGGTCGCGCAACTGATCGATGAGCGCGTGCAGCCGCTCGCGGATCCGGTCCGGGCCGACGCCCATCAGGATCGCGTCCTCGAACGCGTCGCGCATGGTTTGGGCGAGCTCGGCCTCGTTGTCGTCGAGCACCCGCAGCTTTTCGCGGCAGTCGATCGGGGTACCGTCCGGCCGCAGCCAGGCGCGGATTACGGTCTGGTTCGTTGGTTGAGACCGGCTCATTGATCAAGACCAATCGGCGCGCTGTTCTTGGCGGGGCCGCCGAGACGGGCGTTTTGCGTTTTCACCTGCTCCATAAGCGCACCGACGTTGCTGATGAATTTCTCGAGCAGGACGTCGAGGCTGAGCGAGCCCTGGGTGGCGGTGATCATGCCGCCGGAGCCCAGCATGCGCGGATCGCCACCCGGAGTGAGGGCGAGATATTTGCCGCCAAGCAGGCCATCGCTGAGGATGGCCGCGCTGCTGTCGAGGTTCAGGTGGATGTCGGGGCGGATCCGGAAACTGACGGTGGCGAGGAAGGTCTTGGGGTCGACCGCCTCCGCGGTGACGCGGCCGACGGTGACGCCGGCGACCTTGACGTCGGATCCGATGCCGAGACCGTCGACGTGAGCGAAGGTGGCGCGAAGGAGCGTGCCGCTGGGCGCGCGACCGCTCAGGGCGAAGGCCAGGAGGATTGCGATCACGGCGACAACGGCGGCGCCGACGCCGATCTCAAGCCGTGCGCGGCTCGCCTCGCGAGCACCGGGCGCCGGTCGGGCCGTCATCACTCCTCCGGTGACCATGCCTCGTAATCTCCCGGCGCGCGCACTCGCTTGCCGCCGCTGTAATCGTGTCCGACCGGCCGATAGCTGCCGGCGGTGCCGGTCAAATTGGGCACGAACGGTTTTTGCCAGGGCTTGCGGACCGTTTCGGGCAGCGGCGTATCGGTGGAATGATGCAGCCAGCCCCACCATTCGGCCGGTACGGCAGAGGCGTCGTCTGCGCCCACGTAGATGACCCAGCGCCGCTGCCGTCGGTCGCCCACGCGGATGCGCTTATCCTCATAGTAGGCGTTGCCGAAGCTGTCGGTGCCGACGAGGCGTCCGCGTAGCGCCGTGAATATGCGGGTGCCGAGTGTCGCCATGGCGGTCCTATACGCAGATGCGCACGATGGGTCTACCAAAGCCGCGCATCACAAGATGATGTGGGTGATATCGGAAGGATGCCGCAAAATACGCTTGTGCGTCGGCGTGAGCGCTTTAGTGTCAGCGGTATGAAGACATCTCTCGTGTGGCGGGGCGTCCGGTTGCGGACTGTCGAGATCGGCGCCGATCCGGACGCGCCGTTGCATCGTGTGGCGGTGCCGGCGCAATGGGCCGAGGAGGCGGCACGCGGTCTGGTCGGACTGGCGTGCGATGGCGCGCCGCGCTGGGATCCGGTGCGGCTGCCGGACCTCGTCGATCGTTGGGTTGAGAGGCTTGCGTCGGCCCAAGCGCCGGGAGACCCGGCGTTCGCGTCGGCACTGCATGGTTTGGTTGCGCTGCGGCAGGCTTGCCCGGACGCCAGCATCTGGCGCGGAGTGATCTCGCCGGTGGCATCGTTCGTTCTCAATCTGGCGAGGTTTGCGTCGGAGGGCGAAGGGCTGGACGAGGCGGCGCTGGAGAGTGCCGTCCGGTGCTGTGCCAACGCGCTCTCGGCGATCGACGCGGAACGCCGGGTGATCCGGCTTGCGGATTTGGACGGTCTGCTGGCCCGGCTTGGGCTTGCGTATGACGGCGAGGCCGGGCGGCAAACGGCCGTGCGCGTGGTGCGTGGGATCAGACGCTTGGCGGGCAAGGACATGCGGAGCGAGATGGGCCCGGCCGGGCCAGCGGACGCCTTGCTTGGCGGGGAGACGGCAGGGTTTGCAC
>CAXUIA010000380.1:0-1673 GCA_964250835.1 uncultured Acetobacteraceae bacterium
ACGTCATACTCGCACATGGTCAGTGGCTGGAGGCGGTTCGCGAAGCCCTGCGTGCATTCGCCGAACGAGGTCATCACGTCGAGCGACAGGTAGAGCGTCGGCTCGCCCTTGCGGTTGAAGCGACCGCCGGTCCGCGCCGCCCCGTCACCCGAAAGAGGCGAGAACGACCAGCCCGGATCATGTCCGCGGTAGCAACGTCCCGCAAACCTCACGCAAATCCGCCAAGCGCCACATGGTCGAGATAGTCTCGCACCGCATGCGCTTGGCCGGCTTTGACAAGCGCCTCGGACGTCCGCCCGTCGAGCGCGGGAAGCGGCTGCGATCGATACCAGGCCATCGCCTGCGCCTCGCCGCCTGCCCAATCCCGAACGCGGCTGATAATCTCCAGCATCTCGGTGACGCGGGTCTGCGCCTTGGGCGCGACCCGGCGGTCTGTTTTGGTGACCGATGCGAGCGCGAGACCTGCTGTCAACGCGAGCTGGCCCTTGGACATGCGGAACGCGTCGGCCCCCTGATCCACGTCGACGACGCCTGCCTGGCTCATAAACCGCATCACGTAGCTTGTCTCAGCGGCCGAGACTGGAGTCGCGGCGGCGCCCGCTGACGCCCGCGTCCGATCACCCGCGCGCGCGCGTGAGCCGCGCTTCCCCGCCTTCGCTTCGACTTTCGCCACGTCTCAATCTCCGACCGATTACGGGTCAGAATATGGGACAATGTCCCTGACGTCGCAAGCGCGTTCGCAAACACGCATCCAAACCACAGCCGAGTTCGTCACGACGCGACCGATTGACTCAATACCGCGCTTTAGAACATATCATGAACATGGGCGTTCTGCGACCCTCAGGAGATGTATGGTCGACGAACGTCATGCCCAGGTTGTCAGCGAGCTGCGTGCCCGCATCGCTCACCTGGAGCAAGGCCGTCGCGCGCGTCGACTCGCTGGCTTGCGACTTGGCGTTCCGGCGATCGACTCGCACCTGCCCGATGTGAAGTTGACCCGGTTTGGTGGAGCCTTTCTAGCTTTTGCCGGAGGTCTCCCCGATGCGTCGCACCCGCGCTCCTTACTCGCCTGAATTTCGTCGTCAGATGGTTGATTTGGTCCGGGCCGGCCGCGATCCCGCGGACTTGGCCCGGGAGTTTGAGCCATCGGCGGAGTCGATCCGCGCCTGGGTGGCGTTGGCTGCGCGCAAGGAGGGCGGCCGGGAGGAGAAAGAGCAGGCTGATGGCTTGTCGGCTGGCGAGCGCGGCCGGCTGCGCCGCGAGAACAAGCAACTGCGCGTGGAGCGCGATATCCTCTCTCGAGCTGCGGCCTGGTTTGCACGCGAGACCGGAGCCGTGCCGTCCGGGTCTTCGAATTCATGATCGCGAACCAGGCCACTTTCCCGATTGCCACAATGGCCCGTGTGCTCAGCGTGTCGGAGGCCGGCTATCACGCCTGGCGCAAGCGGCCGCCGAGCAAGAAGCAAGAGGCTGACACGGCGCTGCTGAAACATGTGCGCACCATCCATGCCAGCTCGCGTGAGACATATGGTGCGCCGCGGGTGCATGCCGAATTACGGGCAGGAGGAGAGAAGCACGGCCGCAAGCGCATTGCCCGCGTGATGCGCGCGGCGGGTCTGGTCGGCGCCAGCCGCCGCCGAGCCGGGATTACCCCCACGCGTCGAGATCACGAG
>CAXUIA010000380.1:1683-2613 GCA_964250835.1 uncultured Acetobacteraceae bacterium
GGGCCGGATCTGGTGGATCGCAAGTTCACAGCCGACCAGCCGAACCGGCTGTGGGTTGCCGACATTACCTTTGTGCCGACGGCGAGCGGGTTTCTCTATTTGGCGGTCGTGCTGGATGCCTGGAGCCGCAAGATTGTTGGCTGGGCCATGGCCAATCATATTCGTGCCGAGTTGGTGGTGGATGCGCTGGAGATGGCGATCGGCCAGCGGCAGCCGGGCGATGTCATCCATCACAGCGACCAGGGTAGCCAATATACGTCCCTGGCGTTCGGCAATCGCTGCCGCGAGGCGGGTGTGCGGCCGTCCATGGGTTCAGTGGGCGACGCTTACGACAATGCCATGTGCGAGAGCTTCTTCGCGACCCTCGAATGCGAGTTGCTGGACCGGCGCCGCTTTGCCTCCCAAGCCGAAGCGAAGATGGCCTGCTTCAGCTTCATCGAAGGCTGGTACAACCCCGTCCGGCTGCACTCCGCCCTGGGCTACCGTTCACCCATGGCCTACGAAGCAGAAATGGAGGTCGCCATCGCAGAAGCCTCGTAACCCAAGTCCCCCAACACTCCACGAAAACGGGGCAGCTTCACTGCTTGACGATGTCGCGGACGTGGGGGGGGGGGGGCGGGGGGGCGCCCGCCGCCCCCCCCGCCCCCGCGGGGCCGCGCGTCCCCACGATCCGGCCGCAATGGGCCCGGAGATCGTCGGGCTGTAATTCCGTCAGCAAGCGGCTCTTCCAGTAAGGTCCGACATCGCGCTCGTAGATCGCGCGGCGCATCGCCCGCGTGCTGTCCGCCATGGGTGCCTTACTGAACCAAGTCTCGGCGAAGTCTCCGAAGCTCTTAGCCTGTCGGAGTCGCCGCTTTTCGCGCTGCTTCTCCAGCGCCGGCGACTTGCCTTCGTTGATCGCTCGACGCGCGTCGATGACGCGCTCGCGGG
>CAXUIA010000381.1:0-2613 GCA_964250835.1 uncultured Acetobacteraceae bacterium
GTATTTGCCGTTGCCGTAGATCAGCGACTTGTGGGTCTCGTGGAGCCTGGCGTCGGTGACGAGGCCGATGACGATCGAGTGGGTGGCGTAGTCGATCAGGCGGTCGACGCGGCAGAAGACGGTGGCGACGGCGTCGGTGAGGTAGGGCACGTCGTCGCGTTCGCTCCAGTCGCCGCCCTGGTCGAACCGCAGCTCGGGCTCGGTCCGGCCGCCAAAGGAGCGGGCGAGGTCGGCGTGGGGCTCGCCCAGGATGTTGACGCAGAAGGCGCTGTTCATGGCGAAGCTCGGGTGCATGCTGGCCGACTGGTTGACGCAGACCAGGAGCGCGGGCGGGGCGGCCGAAAGCGAGGTCACGGCGGTGGCGGTCATGCCGTTGCGGCGGCCGGTCTGCGGGTCGCGGTTGGTCACGATGGTCACGGTCGCCGCCAACTGGCGCATGGCCGCCTTGAAGGCGGAGGAGATGTCTGCGGGGGCGCTCATCGGGTGGCTCTTGGTTGGTGCTAGCGGCACATGAGGACGGGGAGGTCGGCTCTCTCGAGCGTGTATCTGGTCACTCCACCTAGGATGAGCTGGCGCAGGCGGGAGTGGGAGTAGGCGCCCTGACACATCAGGTCGGCGCCGAAGGTGCGGGCGGCGGCGAGGAGGCCGGCACCGACGTCGCGCTCGATGGGAGCGAACGGGGCGAGCTCGGCCTTGACGTCGTGGAGGCGCAGGTAGGCGAGCAGTTCGCGGGCGAGCGGGCCTCGGCGCTGATACTGGTCGGCGTGCAGGACGCAGACGGCGTCGGCACGGTTGAGCCAGGGCATGCAGGCGAGAACGGCGGCCGCACTCTCGGCGGAGCCGTTCCAGGCGATGGCGACGCGGGTGCCGAGCGTGGCGGGCTCAAGCTTGGGGGCGATGAGGACCGGGCGGCCGCTGTCGAAGAGGACGGCGTGCAGGGCGTCGGAGCTGGAGAGGTCGGCGGCGTCGGGGTGGGGGACGACGACGAGATCGGAGAGGCGGGCGGATTGGGCGACGATGTCTTCCTCGCGGCCGGTCATGGTGGCGAGCGCGGCACTCGCCTCGTCGGGCGCGCGGTCGCGGGCTTCGGCGACGGTGACGCTGTGAGCGGTGACGAACTCCTCGAAGGAGCGGTGGACCTGTCGCGAACGCTGACCGGATTCGCGTTCGGCGGCGGTCATCATCTCCTCGACCATGGCGCCGGACAGGCCTTCGCCGGCGAGCGGGGCGATCTCGCGGGCGTCGGCGCTGACGTGGAGTGCGACGACGTGGGCGTGGAATTGCCGAGCGACGAGAAGGGCGGTGGCGAGCGCCGCCTTGCCGGTTTCGGTGCCGTTGAGGGGGAGGAGGATTTTGCGGATCGGGGTCACGTTGTCCTCATGGAGAGAGGCGGGTCCTCACGGTAGAGGCGGGCTTACGGGTAGAGACGGCTCGCGCGCCAGCCTTCTGGTTGACGCTCGAATAGCACGCGATCGTGAAGACGGTGTGCTCTGTCGTGCCAGAACTCTATTTTGAGCGGCTCGACGCGGAAGCCGGACCAATGGTCGGGGCGGGGGATGTCGTTGGTGGGATAGCGGGCTTCGGCTTCGGCGACGCGCTGTTCGAGGGCGGCGCGGTCTGGGAGCGGGCGGGATTGATTGGACGCGTGGGCGCCCAGGCGGGAGACGCGGTCGCGGGAGGCGTAGTAGGCGTCGGCCTCCTCGGGGAGACTTGGGTGACGGGGCCCTCGATGCGGACCTGACGGCGCAGCGACTTCCAGTGGAAAAGCAGGGCGACGGTGGGGCGGGCGGCGAGCGCCTGGCCCTTGCGGCTTTCGAGGTTGGTGTAGAAGACGAAACCGCGCCGGTCGTGGGCCTTCATCAGCACCATGCGGGCGGAGGGCTGGCCGCTCTCGTCGACGGTGGCGAGGCAGACGGCGTTGGGGTCCTCGGGTTCGTGGGCGGTGGCGTCGGCAAACCAGGCGTCGAAGAGTGCGAACGGGTCGTCGGATCCGAAGATGTCACGCACTGTTTCCATCTGTGGTCCACTCCTTGTCGGCCTTGTGGCACTGTGCCACGAGCTTGGGGCGATCAGCCAACCTGGAGGGAGCACGTATGCCGGACGGGGCGGAGAAGGAGGTCGCGCGCACGGTTCCGCGCGGGACGCTGATGTCGGGCAAGCGCGGCGTGGTGATGGGGGTCGCGAACGATCGGTCGATCGCCTGGGGGATTGCCTCGAGTGTGGCCGCGCAGGGCGGCGAGATCGCGTTTACGTATCAAGGCGAGGCGCTCGGCAAGCGGGTGCGGCCGTTGGCGGAAAGCGTGGGGTCGACGCTGGTGCTGCCGTGCGACGTGGGCGACGACGCGGCGATCGACGAGACGTTCGCGGCGATCGGGGAGACGTGGCCGTCGATCGACTTTCTGGTGCATGCGATCGGGTGGGCGGACAAGCAGTATTTGCGCGGTCGGTATGTGGACACGCCGCGTAGCGCGTTCCTGACGGCGCTGGACATTTCGACCTATTCGTTCACGGCGGTGTGCCGGCGGGCGGCGGCGATGATGCGGCCGGGCGGGTCGCTGCTGACGCTGACCTATCTCGGGGCGGAGCGGTGGATGCCGCATTACAACGTGATGG
>CAXUIA010000382.1:0-739 GCA_964250835.1 uncultured Acetobacteraceae bacterium
GAAGGCGAAGCGGGGGGAGCTATGGCCTCCTCCCTCGACGATACCAAGCGGTCAACGGCCCAAACCGGCGTGATCGACCACATCCAGCGAAAATCAAATATCTTTTTCATAGCAAAATAGCCACAGTGCGTTTAGGCGAGGGCTTGGTCGAGCGCCAAACCTTAATCGGCGCGAGTGGGATGTTCATTTTGGGAGATTTCGCATGAAGGAGATTAGACGACCGCTGATCCTCATCAGCCTTCTGCTCGCTCCGATCACAGGGCATTGCCAAGCTATTGGCAACACCACAGGGAGCGCTGCGGGCGAGACCGTGCCGGCTGGACGCGATCCGATGCATCGACCCCTCGAAGGTGGAAACACCACGGGATCGGCAGTGGGGGTCGGTACCGCCCCGGCTGGCGGCACCCCCGCGGTACCCACGCCTACCGCGCCAGGATTCGAAGAGCGGCGGTGATGACGTTGGTGTGACCCTCGCCGCGTACGGAAGACGGCACGCGATCGTCCACTGCCCGCTCGGACTGTCCGTGGAGAGGCTCAGCGCCCTACTATGGCGGCCCGCTCGAAATGCGTGACGGTCGCCGTGACGTGGAGTTCAATCACCGGCATTCGGCGGGACACGGCACCCGCGGAATGCTGGAAGATGTCCTTGGCAGCGCTTCGCGCGGTGTCTGCGACCATCGTCGACTACCTCGCGCAGCTGAAGCCGCCGCGGTGACAGGCGTCACGTTCCGCCTGGCAG
>CAXUIA010000382.1:749-2612 GCA_964250835.1 uncultured Acetobacteraceae bacterium
CCTGCGGCCGCCGCCGCGCCGACCGCCTCGTTGGTCGGCAGGTTCAGCGCGCCCCGAGATGAGCAGCGTTCACACCGAGGTGGCGCGGCGGCTTCCCGGCCTCAGCCATTGACGAGCCGTTCGACGAGGACCTTGGCCACGGGTCCGGAGGAGGCCGGGTTCTGGCCCGTGATGAGCAAACTATCGCTCACCACGTACGGCTGGAAGTCACCCACTTTCGAGAACTGGCCGCCGTTGCGCTTGAGTTCGTCCTCGACAAGGAAGGGGACCACCTGCGTGAGGCCCATCGCCTCCTCTTCGGTGTTCGTAAAACCGGCGACGTTGCGGCCTTCTACGAGCGGCCTGCCGTCAGGGGCCTTCGCGTGGCGCAGCACGCCGGGGGCATGACACACGAGGGCAAGGGGCTTGCCCGCCGCAAGCGTCGCCTCGATCAGGCGGATCGAGGTCGGATCCTCGGCGAGGTCCCAAAGCGGCCCATGCCCGCCGGGATAAAACACGGCGTCGAACTCGGCAGGGGTGACGGCATCGAGCCGGGCCGTATTCGACAGCGCGGCCACCGCTGCACCATCGGCTTCGAAGCGGCGGGTCGTGTCCGTCTGGAAGGTCGGCTCGTTGCTCTTGGGATCGAGCGGCGGCCGCCCGCCCCGGGGCGACGCCAGGACGATCTCCGCACCGGCATCCTTGAACACGTAGTAGGGCGCGGCAAGCTCCTCAAGCCAGAAACCGGTCTTGCGGCCGGTGTTGCCGAGCGTGTCGTGCGAGGTCAGGACCATCAGAATCTTCATTGCTGCATTCCGTCGTCGTCGGGGGTGGAGGAAAGGATGCACGGTGCCGTGCTGGTCGGCGGCTTGTAGCCTTTGCCGGTGTTCGTCCTTTCGGCTGGCCTCGACATGCGCCGGCCCAATATATTCCAGAAATCTATGTTCTATATTTCAGATATGCGTGCGAGAGGATAACTCGTGCGCTACGACCTCAACTTGCTGCCGATCTTCGTCGCGCTCATGGAAGAGCGCAGCGTCACCCGCGCGGCCGAACGCGTGGGGATGACGCAACCCGCGCTTTCCAACGCGCTGGCGCGGCTGCGGACGACCCTGCAGGACCAGCTCTTCGTCCGCACGCGCTACGGCATCCAGCCCACGCCGGTCGCGCTGGAACTCGCGCCGATCATCGCCGAAGCGCTGACGCGGATCGACGACGCGGTGCTTGGCCAGCAGGACTTCGATCCGGCCACGGCCAAACGGCTGATGACGGTCGCGCCGAATGGGTTCGCCGAATTCGTCTTGGCACCGGCGATCGTCGCCAGGCTCGGCGAAGTCGCGCCCGGCATCCAGCTTCGCCTCGTGCCCTATGGCAACGACCTGACCGAAACCGGCGTCCTCTCCGGAACGACGGCGATGGTCCTGGGTCGCATCATCGATCCGCCGGACAACCTGGTCGTCCAGCATCTCATGGACGACGGCTTCGCCTGCGTGGTGCGGGCGGACCATCCAAGCATCAAGGAGAATCTCTCGCGAAAACAGTTCGAAGAGTCGAAGCACGTCAACGTGCTGCCGCCCGGTCGGCTGCGCGCAGGTCTGTTCGAAGCCCTGGAGCGGCAGGGTCTCCGACGCGATGTCGCAGTGTCCGTCACCAATTTCCTTGCGGTTCCCGAGATGGTCGCGGTCACCGACTATTGCGCGACGCTGCCCCGCCTGATCTGCCACCGTCTCGCCGCAGACCCGCGACTGCGGGTCGTGCCCGCCCCGGTCGACTTGGGATCCTTCCCTGTCGAGATGGCATGGCACGTCCGCTACCGTCACGATCCGGCTCATCGCTGGCTGCGGTCACTCGTCGGCGACATGGCGAACGAGCTTTCGAAAGCCC
>CAXUIA010000383.1:0-2568 GCA_964250835.1 uncultured Acetobacteraceae bacterium
AGGGAGCGGTGCGAATGATCGCGTATGGAAAACGGATCTTCATGCCGATCGACCACACGATGGACAGGTTCTGGGAGAACGGGATCGTGCCTTACGTCGTTCGGCCGTTCCCGGTCAGCCAGGGCGATGATTTCGGCACTCACAGCTTGGGACGCTCGATGGACCGACGCGAGGGCCAGAGTTGGGGCACGCGATCGCGGCGTCGATTGCAGCGCCTGCGGGACGGTGTGGCCAAGCGAGCGTTTGTGCTGACGCACTGACTGGGGTGGAAGCGCCGGCCTTGCCTGCTAGGCTGGGGTGATGCGCTACATTTCCACACGCGGCGAGGCGGCGAGGCGAGACTTCGCGGGCGTGCTGCTGGCGGGGCTGGCCGAGGATGGCGGTCTGTTCGTTCCCGAGTCGTGGCCGTCCGTCAGCCAGGCCGAGTGGCGGGCAATGCGTGCGCTGCCCTACCATGCGCTTGCCGCACGGATTGTCAGCCTATTCGCGGACGAGGCATTCCCGGCGGGAGTGCTGGAGGCGATGTGCGCGCGCGCATACGCGCGCTTCACGCATCCTGCGGTCGCACCCTTGGTGCAGCTGGACGACGGGTTGTTTGCGCTCGAGCTGTTCCATGGTCCCACGCTCGCGTTCAAGGACTTCGCAATGCAGTTGCTCGGACCGATGTTCGAGCACGTGCTGGCGCGGCAGGGGCGGCGCTTGACGATCGTGGGCGCGACGTCGGGTGACACCGGGTCGGCCGCGATCGAAGCGTGCCGGGACCGAGCGGGGATTGAGATGGTTATCCTGCATCCGCGCGGCCGGACGAGCGATGTGCAGCGACGGCAGATGACGACGGTGGCATCGGCCAACATCGCCAACCTAGCCGTCGAGGGAACGTTTGACGACTGCCAGGCGCTGGTCAAAGCGATGTTCGCCGACGTGGCGTTCCGCGAAGAGATGTCGCTCTCGGGGGTGAACTCGATCAACTGGGCACGGATCGCGGCACAGGTGCCCTACTATGCTTACGCCGCCCTGGCGCTGGGAGCGCCCGACCGACCGGTATCGTTCGCGGTGCCGACCGGCAACTTCGGCAACGTGCTCGCGGCCTGGGTGGCTCGCCGGATGGGGCTGCCGATCCAGGCGCTGGTGGTGGGATCGAACCGGAACGACATCCTGGCGCGCTGGCTTGCGGGCAACGACATGAGCGTTGCCGGAGTGGCGCCGAGCCTGTCGCCGTCGATGGACATCCAGGTGAGCTCGAATTTCGAGCGGCTGCTGTTCGAGCTGCTGGGGCGAGATGCGGGTTCGCTGCGGGCGATCATGGAGGGTTTCCGGCGGACGGGGCGGATGGCGGTGCCCGACGGAGCCTGGCGGGAGGCGGCCGGTCTGTTCCGCGGGATGGCGCTCGGCGACGAGGCAACGGTCGCCGAGATGCGGCGGATCTGGACGGGATGCGGGTATGTGGCCGATCCGCACAGCGCGATCGGGATTGCGGCGGGACGTGCGACGCGCGTGCCGGGCGTCACGACGGTCGCGGCGGCGACGGCGAGCCCGGCGAAGTTTCCCGACGCGTGCGCGCGGGCGGGTGTGGCGGCGGCCTTGCCGGCCCATCTGTCGGACCTGCACGAACGGCCGGAGCGGTTCGAGGTGGTAGAAAATTCACTGATGGCGGTCGAGACGGCGGTCCGTGCGCACGTGATGCGAAACAGTTGAGGGCTTCATGGACGATTTGATCAACCTCACGCGCTTGCCGTCGGGATTGCTGGTGGTGACCGAGCGGATGGACCGGGTCGAGACGGTCTCGTTCGGCGCCTACGTCGCGTCGGGCACGCGCAACGAGCAGGCGTCCGAGAACGGTGTGTCGCACTTCCTCGAACATATGGCGTTCAAGGGGACCGAGCGGCGGACGGCAGCCGGGATCGCCGAAGAGATCGAGAACGTTGGCGGGCAGATCAACGCCTACACGGCGCGCGAGCAGACGGCCTATTACGTGAAGGTGCTGCATGAGGACTTGGCGCTCGGTGTCGACATCATCGGCGACATCCTGAGCCACAGCTCATTCGCGCCCGACGAGATCGAGCGCGAGCGCGGCGTGATCCTCCAGGAGATCGGACAGGCGAACGACACGCCGGACGACATCATCTTCGACCATTTCCAGGAGACCGCCTACCCGGGGCAGCCGATGGGGCGGCCGACGCTCGGGACGGAGGCGCTGATCAAAGGCATGCCGCGCGAGGCGATCGCGGGCTACATGCGCCGGCATTACGCGTCAGGGAACATGGTCGTGGCGGCGGCCGGGCGGCTGGACCACGGCACCGTTGTCGAGCTGGTGGAGCAGCATTTTGCCGACCTGCCGTCGATCATGCCCGGCGCAGCGGCGGCGGGGACCTATCAGGGAGGGGAGTTCCGGGAGGAGCGCGACCTCGACCAGGTGCATGTGGTGTTGGGCTTCCCGTCGGTGAGCTATGCCGATCCGGACTACTTCCCCGTCATGCTGCTCTCGACCCTGCTCGGCGGCGGGATGAGCTCACGGCTGTTTCAGGAGCTTCGGGAGAAGCGCGGGCTGGTCTACTCGGTCTACTCGTT
>CAXUIA010000384.1:0-2563 GCA_964250835.1 uncultured Acetobacteraceae bacterium
CTGCAGGCGGGCGCCGATCGAGATGCCGTCCATGTTCGCGCTCGAGAGCGCGATGGACGAGCTCGCGACGGCGCTGCGCATGGACCCCGTCGAGCTGCGCCGGGTCAACGACATCCAGAAAAGCCCTGTCGACGGCGCACGGTTCACCAGCCGGTCGCTGATGCGCTGCTACGACGAGGCGGCCGCGAGCTTCGGGTGGAGCAAGCGCGATCCGGAGCCGGGGTCGATGCGCGATGGCGATTGGCTGATCGGGTACGGCTGCGCGACCGCGAGCTATCCGACCCACATGGCGCCCGCGACGGCGCGGGTGACGGTTGGCGCCGACGGGAGCGCACGGGTCGAGTTGGCGGGGCACGACTCCGGCCAGGGGGCCTACACGGCGCTGGGCCAAATCGCAGCGCGCGAACTGGGCCTCGATCCCAGCCAGGTCAGCGTGGTCATGGGCGACTCCAGGCTGCCGGCCTGCCCCACTTCCAGCAACTCGTTCGGCACGGCGTCGCTCGGGTCGGCGGTGAAGCTGGCCACCGACAGGATCCGCGCTCATTTCGGGGTCGCGATGCCAGGTAAGCGGGAGCGAAGGACGGCTTTTGCGCATCTCGGCGTCGAGGAGGTCAGCGAGCTGGGCGAGTTCATGCCGCTAGGCGATAACCCTGACGTCCTGGGCAGACTGCGGAAGGGCCAGGTTCCGTTCACCGATCAAGCGCGGGGCGACGAGTCCAAGGGCGGCAAGCCCTTGATGTTCGCCTTCGGCGCCGAGTTCGTGGAGGTGCGCATACACCGGCTGACGCGCGAGATCAGGGTGCCGCGCATGACAGGCGCTTTCGCGGCGGGGCGGATCGTCAACCCGCGCACGGCGCGCAGCCAGTATATGGGAGGCATGATCTGGGGCATGGCGTCCGCGCTGCTCGAAGCGACCGAGATCGACGAGAAGCGCGGACGCTACGCGAACGACAGCCTTGGCGAGTATCTCACGGCGGTCAACGCCGACGTGCCACGGGTCGACGTTATCATGGTCTCCGAGGAGGACCGCGAGGTCAATCCGCTCGGCGTCAAGGGCATTGGCGAGCTCGGCATCGTCGGCACCGCCGCAGCCATCGCCAACGCCGTCCACCACGCCACCGGCAAGCGCGTCCGAGACCTGCCTATCGTCATGGACAAGCTTCTGACATAAACCTCCAGCCATGATAGGAGTGCATGGCACTCCGCACCGCGACGGTCGATCGAAAGTGGCCAGTTTGCGGAGGCGGCATTGGCGTCGGGGACTACTGTCGGTTGACGGCGACCCGGGCAGCGTGGCGCAAAGCCTCTACCAGCTTTGGCTGGGTGCCAGCGTGATGGTGAAGATCGTTCGCAGCGCCCAGCCTTTCGAGGCGGCCATGGTGACAACTCGCCAGATTCTTCACCTGTCCCCCTAAGACGGGAAGGTGCCGGCTGCACCTCAAGCCGAGGTGCTCTCTACGCTGAGGATGTAGACGACTGGTCTACTCTGAGCGCCCACCATTCAGCCCACCTCAGGAGAAGCAAGTTGAAGATTTTGATGGTTCTGACTTCGCATGACCAACTCGGCGACACCGGCCGCAAGACGGGCTTTTGGCTCGAAGAGCTTGCTGCACCCTATTACGCGTTCCGCGACGCCGATGCGGAGGTCGTGCTGGCCTCGCCCAAGGGTGGCCAGCCGCCGCTCGATCCTAAGAGCAACGAGCCGTCCTCCCAGACCGACCTGACCCGCCGCTTCGAGGCGGATGCGGCCGCGAAGGCGCAGCTTGCCGCGACGCTGCGCCTGGACAGCGTCACGCAGGCGGACTTCGATACGGTGTTCTACCCCGGCGGCCACGGTCCCATGTGGGACCTCGCCGAGGACAAGGCGTCTGTCGCGCTGATCCAGGCCTTCATCGCAGCCGGCAAGCCCATCGCGCTCGTCTGCCACGCACCCGGGGCGCTGCGCCACGCCACGACGCCGGACGGCAAGCCGCTGGTCGAGGGCAAGAGGGTCACAGGGTTCACCAACACCGAGGAAGAGAGCATGGGCCTAACCGAGGTCGTGCCCTTCCTGGTCGAGGACGAACTCAAGGCCAAGGGCGGCCTCTATTCCAAGGGTCCCGACCTCGCGCCCTACGTCGTCAGCGACGGCCTCCTGATCACCGGACAGAACCCCAAGTCGTCAGGCCTGGCCGCGAAGTTCCTGATCGATCAGCTTGCCATGACGGCAGCCTGAACGGACCTGCGTCGTGGGAGGCGCCTCCCGTCTTTCACGACGTGCGCACCACAGCCCGGAAAGGACTCGAACAGGAGTGGGCAAAACGCCACCTCTCCGAGATCAACGATTCGATGGCAGCCATGGCGATGTCAATCGCAGGTCATTGATCTCGCACGAAAGCTGAGCAACCCAGCGAACGTTCCAACCTGACACGTTCCCGTTCCAACCCGCCTATTGTGCTATCCTGCCGCACCCCCCATCGGCAACCACCCGCCATATAGTGCTGACAAAACACCGCCAGTTATCGTTGAAGGCCACAACCGGGATTGGAGGGGTGCCTCGTTTCGTGCCGGAAGCCATATGCGA
>CAXUIA010000385.1:0-2555 GCA_964250835.1 uncultured Acetobacteraceae bacterium
CATTCTGCCCTTCGGCACCGACGCTGCCGGCCGCAACGCCTCGTCCAGGCTTTCCAGCCCGCACATCCCGCATCCCGTCGCCCCCGCGATCCGGCGCCGCCTCTTCTCGAGCGCCGCCATCCGATCGGATGCGATCCACATCCGGCACTCAACCGCGCCGTTCTGGGCCGACACCAGTTGAAGCTCCTCGATCTGGCCCGGTCCGCTCACGATCTCTTCGGACAGGCTGAACCCGATCGCGAAATCCTCGAGGTCCGCCGGCGTCGCCATCATCACCGCGTGCGTGATCCGGTTGTAGGTGAGTGCCACCGCGCTTTCCTCGGCCACCGTCCGCGCACCCGACCGCCACGCGCCGTCGCGATAAAGCGTCACCTCGACCTCGCGCGCCGACGCCGGCAGGTCCAGCGGACCTCGCAGGTCCAGCCGACCCGGCAGACTTCGCCCGTTTGTCATCCCCAAGCCCTGCAACCAGGATTACACAAGCCCAATGACCCAGGCACCGCACCCCCACGCCCACAAACACCGGTTCGGCCAACCGCGCGCCTCGACGCCGCACCCGCACTCGCGGCAATCCCCTCTCTTCAAGGGCAGCCCCTTTCAGCCGCTTCCCGCGCCCACCGGCCAGGCGCCGTACCGGCTCGATCTCGCCGACATCATCCCCGACGCCGTGGCCGCGATGCAAAAGGCTGGCGGCATGGCGCTGCACATGGTGGGCGACAGCGGCGGCGTAAAAGACCCGACCCCGCAAACTCTCGTCGCCAACGGCCTGGAATCGGACGCCGAGATCGCCGGCCCGTACGGCAAGCCCGCCTTCTTCTACCATCTGGGCGACATCATCTATTTCGACGGCGAGGCGGCGGAGTACGTCCCGCAATTCTATGATCCGTACGCCAACTACGCGGTCCCGATGATGGGCATCCCAGGCAACCACGACGGCGACGTCTACGACAACGGCGTTCGCGTCAACCCGCTCCCGTCGCTCACCACGTTCGTTCGCAACTTCTGCGCGGCCCAACCCGGCACCAAATCGCCCCACTCGGGCGAAGCCGACCGCACCGCGATGATCCAACCCAACGTCTACTGGACGCTGCTCACCCCGTTCGCGACCTTTGTCGGCCTCTACACCAACGTCCCCGAAGGCGGCGTCGTCGAACCCGACCAGGAGGAGTGGTTCGTGGGCGAGCTCGCGGCCGCCGCGACCGACCGCGCGCTGATCGTGGCCTTGCACCACCCGCTCAACTCCCTCGACACCTACCATTCCGGCAGCAAGCCGATGGCCAAGCTCATCGCCGACGCCTCGGCGAAAGCCAAACGCCAGCCCGACATGCTCTGCTCTGGCCACGTCCACAACTACCAGCGTTTCACCGTCGCCGATGATGCCGGCGTGACCCCGCACATCGTGGCCGGCCAGGGCGGCTACCACAACCTGCACAAAGTGGCGAAAGTCAACGGCCAGCCGGTGATGACCCCCTACGTCGCTCCGAACGATCCGAGCGTCACGCTTGAAAGCTACTACGACGACCGCTTCGGCTTCCTGCGCCTCGAGATCTCACTCAAAACGATCGACCTCTCCTGCTACACCGTCCCGCGTCCGCAGGAATCCTGGCAGAAAGCCCCACGCCTGTTCGACAAGATGAGCTATGACTGGAAAAACCGCCGCTACGTAACGTAGCCCTCAAGCAACCGATCGAAACACCAGAAGTATCCCAACAAATGAGACAATGAACGCATAGGTCCGATACTTGGAACCCGTCACGTACAGCGGCACATACACTATGCGGGCCCAGAAGTAGAACTGCGCCCCCCAGCTCGCGACACCGTGGTCACGATGCACCGCGTGCGAGATCAGAACGGCGGCCGCAAAAATCGGAAACGTCTGCAGGAAGTTCGCATACGCCCGATTGTTGCGCGCCCGCCCTGGCGAGAGCGGCCGCTCCTCGTCCCGCGGCGAGTTCGAATAACCCGTTCCGTGCTGGGTCATGACCCCGACACCGGTGCTGAGCGCGTGAAAAGCACCCAGGAACGCCGCCCACGCCAAAATCGCCAAGGGCATCGTCATCCGGCAACGTCCGAGGGCTCGGCCCCTCGGCCTCGCCTGGAAGACGTTCCCGCCTGACGCGGGCAGCGTCCCCGGACCAGCACGATCTTAATCGTGTCGCTCCAGTTCCCCGTCAACGGCATGCCCGCGAACGCTGCTCCTGCGCTCAGAACAGCCCGCCGTCATCCCCGCCGCCGCTATCCCAGCCGCCACCGCCGAACGGATCGCCGCCGCCCTGATCACCGCCGCCGCTACCCAACGGATCATTGCCGGTATCAGCGCCACCGCCGGCGAACGGATCGCCACCCGTGTTGCCGTAGTTGTTCTCGACGATCGTCTCGCCGCCGCCGCCAAACCCGCCGCCCATGCCTCCGCCGAACCCGCCATGTCCGCCCTCGAACATGTTCATCAGCGCGTCGCCCACGACCACCCCGCCGGCCACGCCTGCCGCCGTCGTCAGAGCCGAGCCCAGACACCCTGATCCCTGACGCTGGAACATCCCCGGCTGATAGTTCGG
>CAXUIA010000386.1:0-2547 GCA_964250835.1 uncultured Acetobacteraceae bacterium
CCTATTAGGAGATGTTCTGTTGGTCTATTTCCTCCAGAAAGACGATGTCGGCTGCCTGGAGAGTTTTAGGCCGCCGACATGCCGTGATCGCACTCTCCACCAACCCGTCGAAAATCCTGCGCGGATCGTCTTTCAGCGCCCGCTAATAATTGAGGATCTGATTGCACGATGGAGCAGTTGGTCCACTCGATCGGCAGCCCGCCTCCAGATCAGAGGTTACTCTCTTACGAGGACCTTATCGACGACGACTGACGAAAAGCCACCGGCGACGAAGTCGCGTTTGAGGACCGTCTCGTTGTAGTCATCTTTAAGCCAATCAAGAAACGATTGGTGTTCTTCCGCTTTTGATTGATGGAGGAAGAAAAAGGCGTCGAGGATGCCGGTGCGGGATCGGCTGAAGTGACCGTAGCGGAGGCTGAGTTGGCGGAGGGCTTCGTCGGCGGTGCCGCCCTCAAACAAGACAGCGAGGCCAGCGGCGAGGCCGGCGCGGTCGGCGCCGGATTTGCAGTGCATGAGGGCGGGAGTTTCTAGGTTTCTATAAATCTCGTGGAAGCGGAGGATGCGGTCCTTGTGGGGCGCGCCTCGGCTTTCGAAAGCCATGTCGATGTGGGTCAGGCCGAGCTTGCGGGCGGCCTCGCGGCTGAGGGCGTCGCTGCCGCATTTGCGGTGGCCGCGCAGGTTGATCAGCGTCTTGATCTCGTAACGCTCGACGTAGCGTTTGAGGCGACCGGGCGTCGGATGATTGCTGCGGTAGAGCTTGCCGGGGACGACTTCGGCGAAGTTGTCCCAGACCGTGCGGAAGATCGCGTGATCGTTCAGCAGGCTGTCGCGCCAGGCGCGGGCTCTAGCACCCGGGTTGTTGAGTGGTTCGTCGAACATGTCGGGCGGGTCTGGGGCCGCTGGCCCCAGCGGGTCAAGGGCAGAGCCCTTGAGTTCCTACGACTTACGGTCGAGCTGGAGCTGTTTGATCTTGCCGATCGCCTGGGCGGGGTTGAGGCCCTTGGGGCAGGTCTGGGTGCAGTTCATGATCGTACGGCAGGCATAGAGCTTGAAGGTGTCCTCGAGCTGATCGAGGCGCTCGCCCTGGGCTTCGTCGCGGGTGTCGGCGATCCACCGGTAGGCCGCGAGCAGCACGGCCGGCCCGAGATACTTGTCGCCGTTCCACCAGTAGCTCGGGCACGATGTGGTGCAGCAGAAGCAGAGGATGCACTCCCACATGCCGTCGAGCTCCTTGCGCTCGGCGACCGACTGACGGCGCTCGCCGTCGGGCGGCGGCGGGGTGTCGGACTTGAGCCAGGGCTCGATGGAGCGGAGCTGGGCGTAGGCGGCGGTGAGGTCGGGCACCAGGTCGCGCACCACGGCCATGTGAGGGAGCGGGTAGATCTTCGCTGCCCCTTTGATGTCGTCGGTGGGCTTGAGGCAGGCGAGCGTGTTGGTGCCGTCGATGTTCATCGAGCAGGAGCCGCAGATGCCTTCGCGGCATGAGCGGCGGAAGGCGAGCGTGGGGTCGATCTCGTTCTTGATGTGGATCAGGGCGTCGAGGACCATGGGGCCGACGCGATCGAGGTCGATCTCATAGGTGTCGAGGCGCGGGTTGTCGCCGTCGTCGGGGCTCCAGCGGTAGATCTTGAACTCTTTGGTGCGCTTGGCGGTGGCGGGCGCGCGATGGGTGCGGCCGGCGACGACGCGGCTGTTCTTGGGAAGGGTAAGCTCGACCATGTGGGGCGGTCCTGGCGGCTAGCTGCGTGTTGGTGTCAGTAGACGCGCTTCTTGGGGGGGAAGACGGAGACTTCGTTGGTGAGCGTCTGCATGCGGACGGGGCGGTAGGAGAGAGCGACTTCGCCGCGCTCGGTGCAGGTGCTGACGCTGTGCTTCATCCAGTTGGCATCATCGCGGTCAGGGAAATCGTCCTGGGCGTGAGCACCACGGGATTCCTCGCGGGCGGCGCCCGAAAAGATGGTGACCGCACCGTTGGCGATCAGGTTCTCGAACTCGAGCGCTTCAACGAGGTCGGTGTTCCAGATCAGGCTGCGGTCGGTGACGGACATGTCGGACAGGCCCGAATAGAGGTTGCGGATCTTGTCGCAGCCCTCGTTGAGGCTCTTGGTGGTGCGGAAGACGGCGGCGTGGGCCTGCATGGTGCGCTGGAGGCCCTCGCGCATTTCGGCGACGCGGGTGCTGCCCTTGGCGTGGCGGGTGCGGTCGAAGCGGTCGAGCGCCGCTTCGCCGGCCCTGGGGGGAAGCTCGGGCATGCGGGCTTCAGAGCGGACGGTCTCGGCGGCGCGGTGAGCGGCGGCACGTCCGAACACGACGAGGTCGAGGAGGGAGTTGGTGCCGAGACGGTTGGCGCCGTGGACGGAGACGCAGGCGGCCTCGCCAATGGCCATGAGGCCAGGGACGATGGCGTCGGGGTCGGTGGGCGTGGGGCGGATGACCTCGCCGTGATAGTTCGTGGGGATGCCGCCCATGTTGTAGTGAACGGTGGGGAGGACGGGGACAGGCTCCTTGGAGACGTCGACACCTGCAAAGACGCGGGCGGTTTCAGAG
>CAXUIA010000387.1:0-2533 GCA_964250835.1 uncultured Acetobacteraceae bacterium
GAGCCGCATCGTCCCGATCGTCCTTGGCACGTCGAACGCTGCACTCGCCGCCCAGGCAGCGCTGGCAGGACACGGCTTCCTAGCCGCCGCCATCCGCCCGCCGACCGTCCCCGCCGGCACTGCGCGGCTCCGCCTCAGCTTCCACGCCGCACTCACCGAGGACGACGTCGACCGGCTTGCTGACCTTCTCCCGTGCTGACCTTCTTCATCACCGCATCCGGCACCGAGACCGGCAAGACCTTCGTCGCCTGCGGCCTCACCCGTGCGTTCCGCGACGCCGGCCGCTTCGAGTAGACGGCCGGACGTGCCGTCACCCCCGAATCGGTGGCCGCCATCGCGCCCTGGCGCTTCGCCGAGCCGATCTCGCCCGATATGGCGGCCGCCCGAACTGGCAACGAGATCGATTTCGCAGCCCTGTTGCAATTCTGCCGTGACGCCCGCAACACCGCCCCCGACATCCTCATCGTCGAGGGCGTCGGCGGCGTCATGGCCCCGATCACCTCACGCCACACGGTGCTCGACTGGATCACGGCGCTCGGCCATCCGGTCCTCCTCGTCGCAGGCACGTATCTCGGCGCCATCAGCCACGCTCTGACGGCATTCCATGTTCTCAGGAGCCGCTCAGTCCCGGTGAAAGCGCTCGTTCTCAGCGAAAGCCTGCTGAACCCCGTCCCGCCCGCGGAAACGCGCGCTACGCTGGCGCGTCACCTGCCCGGAACAACGATCACGACCATCCGTCGTGGCCCGGGCGCCACGGACGACCTGGCGTCGCTTGCCGCCTCAATCCTTGGAGGTTAGAGCACCGGCATGGCGAAGCACTGGCAGATCTCCGACATGGATTGGGGGCGCTTCGACCCCGCCAAGGTCGATCCCGCCCTAATCCCGCTCGTCAAGGCCGCTTCCGTCGTCGAACGCAACGGCACCGACTACGCGACCTACCTCGCCAACGTTTTCTACGACGACCCCGACTTCAGCCAGGCTGCACGCAACTGGGCCGTCGAGGAATGCCAGCACGGCGACGCGCTCGGCAAATGGGCCACTCTCGCCGACCCCGGCTGGGACTATCCCGGCGCCTTCGCTCGCTACAAGGCCGGCTACAAAGTGCCCATCGACATCGACCGCTCCGTCCGCGGCTCGCGCACCGGCGAGCTGATCGCCCGCTGCGCCGTCGAGACCGGCACATCGAGCTTCTACACGGCGCTCGCCGAACGCACCGGCGAACCGGTCCTGCAGCAGGTCTGCCGTCAGATCGCCGCCGACGAGTACCGGCACTTCAAGCTCTTCTACGACCATATGCATCGCTATCTCGATCGGGAGAAAATCGGCGTCCTGCGCCGCACCCGGATCGCGCTCGGCCGCGTCACCGAGACCGAGGACGACGAGCTTGCCTTCGCCTTTCACGTCACCAACGATCCCGACGGCGTCGCCTACGAGCACAAGCGCTGCATCGCCGGCTATATGGCGGGCACGATGGGATCCTACCGGCGTGAGCATCTCGCGCGCGCGGTGGGCATGATCTTCAAGGCGATCGGTCTTAAGCCGCACACACGGGTGGCCTCCGCGGCGACCTCCGTGTCATGGTTCCTGATGCAGCGGCGGCAACGGATGTTCGCCCGTGTTCTTGCGCAGGAAAGGCCAGGGCTCCGCCCTGGATCCCCCAAAGAGCGTCACGCCGGCAGGCGTGCTCCGCATGAGGACCCTTTGGAACCCGTGACTTAGTTTCTTTCATACGACCCCGTGAGAACCCCGCTGTCGACCACGCATCCCGCCATTGCGGCGAGCGTCGGGGACAGAGCAGCTCCCGATACATCCAGCTTCCGGCTCAACGCGAAGAGTTGAAACACGTAGCGGTGTGGCCCGTGCCCGCGGATCGGCGCCGGCGCGATAAAGCCTTTCTTGCGAAACGTGTTCACCCCAAACGTCCCGGTCCGCTCCCAGGCGCCCTCCGCGAGCCCGGTCGCGTCCGCCGCGATCCCGGTCACCACCGCATGCACGATCGGGCGCGGCAACGGCACGTCCGGGTCCTGCACGATCAGCACCAGCTCAACAGCCTGAGCCCGCACGCCCTCCCACCGCAGCCCGGGCGTCACACCCTCGCCCTCCACGCTGAACCGCGCCGGCATCCGCCCGCCATCCTCGAACGCGTCGCTTTTGATAAGCATTCGGCGCGGACACGACACCCGGCTGACCGCAAGCCCATTGTTCCCGGCCCGAAGCGGCCTGATCAGCTCACCAAACCTCACACGCACGCTCCGTCCACCCAGGAACCCAGCGTCCTAAACCTCCCGTGCGACCGCCCGCCGATCAATCTTCCCGCTCGGCGTCAGCGGGTAGTGTTCAACAACCCGGAAATACGCCGGCACATGGGTCGGCGGCAGCACATCGCAGCATCGCTGCCGGACCTTGGCTGGATCCAGGTATACATCACTCGTCTTGTAGGTTGCCAGCAAGCAGGGCGAGGCCCTGTCGAGCAGCACCACCGCGCAGGCCTCAACCTCGTCGAGCGACAGAATGGCGGCTTCCACCTCCTCGA
>CAXUIA010000388.1:0-770 GCA_964250835.1 uncultured Acetobacteraceae bacterium
GATCACTACTTCGACACGCTCGGCGGGATCGCGCGCGCGGTGAAACGCGAACGCAACGGCGCGTCGGCCAACATCTATATCGGCGACCAGACGCGCGGGGACGGGACCGTACGGTCGCTAGCGGAGCAGGTGACGCTCGAGGCAAGGACGCGTTCGCTCAATCCGAAATGGTACGAGGCGCTGCTTGAGCATGGCTATGAGGGCGTACGGCAGATCGAGGCGCAGGTGACGAACACGCTCGGCTGGTCGGCGACGACCGGACAGGTCGCACCGTGGATTTATCAGCAGCTTAGCGAGACGTTTGTTCTGGAGCCGGAAATGCGCGAGCGGATCGCAGCACTCAACCCGGCCGCGTCGGCAAAGATTGCCAATCGGCTGCTCGAGGCATCCGAACGGTGCTACTGGGCGCCGGATGCGTCCACGCTCGAGAAACTGAAGCGTGCCGGCGAGGCGATCGAGGATCGTCTCGAAGGAATAATGGGAGTGGCGGCATGACGGTCACGACGCGGATCGATCTGAAGGCTGCTGCGGGATGCGGCAGCTGCGGTGATGGCGAGGGTAGCGTTCAGGTGCGCGACGACGCGCCGAAACGGGCAGGAACGGCGAAGGTGTTCGCCGTGTATGGCAAGGGCGGGATCGGGAAGAGCACGACGTCGTCGAACCTATCGCTCGCGTTCGCACGGCTCGGCCAGCGTGTGCTGCAGATCGGGTGCGATCCAAAACATGACAGCACGTTCACGCTGACCAAGCGGTTGATCCCCACGGTGATC
>CAXUIA010000388.1:780-2526 GCA_964250835.1 uncultured Acetobacteraceae bacterium
CGCCACCCGCAATGGCACCCGGTCAGCGCTTCTCGACGAATTGCACGGACGGGGTCGAGCCGCCCGCGGTGGTGCAGGCGCCCAGGTTGAGGTTGTTGGTCTCGCCCGTGGTGCCGTCGTTCGGCTGGCAGGTGGGGGCAGCGGTCAACCCGTCGGTCAAGGCGATGCCGACGGTGATCGACGTGCTGGAGGGGGTGGATTTCCATCCGGAGGAGTTGCGGCCGGAAGACTTTCTGGTCGAAGGCACCGGCGGCGTGATGTGCGTCGAGGCGGGTGGGCCGCCGGCCGGGACCGGTTGCGGCGGTTACGTGGTCGGGCAGACAGTCAAGCTGCTGCGCGAGCACCACCTTCTTGAAGACACCGATGTGGTGATCTTCGATGTTCTCGGCGACGTGGTGTGCGGCGGGTTTGCGGCACCCTTGCAGCATGCGGATCAGGCGCTGATCGTGACCGCGAATGACTTCGACAGTATTTTCGCGATGAACCGGATCGTGGCCGCGATCGAGGCAAAAGCGCGGAACTACGATGTTCGGCTCGGCGGAGTGATCATCAATCGAAGCGACGCCACCGATCAGGTCGACAAGTACAACGCGGCGGCGGGACTGAGCACGCTGGCGCATTTCCCGAGCCTGGATGCGATCCGGCGGTCGCGACTGAAGAAATCAACGGTCTTTGAGATGGAGCAGACGCCCGAGATCGTGGCGGTGCAGGCCGAGTATCTTCGGCTTGCGGCGACGCTGTGGGCGGGGACACCGTCGCTGAACGGGAAGTCGCTTCGGGACCGCGACATCTTCGAGTTGTTGGGGTTCGAGTGAGCGCCAGTTACGAAGAGCGTCGGGGCGAACTCGCGACCTATTTCGACCGCACGGCGGTTGAGGCGTGGAAGCGGCTGACGTCGGACGCGCCGCTCGGCACGATCCGCGCGACCGTGCGGGCCGGACGCGACCGGATGCGGTCGACGTTGCTGGGTTGGTTGCCCGACGATCTGCACGGCAGGCGGGTGCTCGATGCTGGCTGCGGCACGGGTGCGGCATCGGTCGAGCTCGCGCGGCGCGGGGCCGATGTGGTGGCGGTCGATTTGTCGCCGAGGCTGCTCGAGCTCGCGCGCGAACGGGTTCCGGGCGACCTGCCGGGGACGATCAGCTTCATGTCGGGCGATATGCTGACGGCAGGCGACGGGCGGTTCGACCATGCGATCGCGATGGACTCGTTGATCCACTACCCGGAAGACGCGCTGGTGGATGCGATCGGGCGGCTGCTGTCGCGGATCGACCGGTCGGCGCTGCTGACGTTTGCACCGCGGACGGCCCTGCTGACGGTGATGCACCGGGTGGGGCGGGCGTTTCCGAGAGGCGACCGCGCGCCTTCGATCGAGCCGATCGGGCAGCGCACTCTGTTGCGCCGGCTTGGCGCGTTCACTGACTGGCGGGTCGGGCGCATGGAGCTGGTCTCGGCCGGGTTCTACAAGTCGCAAGCTTTGGAAGTGGTTCGGTGAGGCGGCCGGGGACCGGCCTTGTTGGGGGCTCGCGCCCGGTGCCGTCCCTGGCGCAATGGCTCGGCGTGCGACTACTGCCGATCCGCGATGCGGTATCGGACGAAATGCCGGCGCGCCGTCTGCTCCGGCTGTCGATGTTCCAGGTCTCGGTCGGCATGTCGGTGGCACTCGTCGTCGGCACGCTCAACCGGGTGATGATCGTCGAGCTAGGGGTCCCTGCCCGTCTGGTCGCGATCGTGGTGGCGCTGCCG
>CAXUIA010000389.1:0-1179 GCA_964250835.1 uncultured Acetobacteraceae bacterium
GGGGTGCGAGGAGGACCCAATGGCAGATGACGTCGACAGGAAGGCCGAGCACGCCGAAGAGTTGAAGCGGCGCGGGATACCGCCGGAGATGGAGGAGCACGAGGCGACGGGCGGCTACGGCAACAACCGGCTGCAAAGCGAAGTGGCGACCGGCCATCCGGACGGTCCCGGAGGCAAGACGGGAGACTCGTCGTGACGGTCAGGCTGCCCGGCGGCGCGGAGGTGCCGTCGCTGGGGCTGGGCACCTGGAAGATGGGCGGCGCGAAGGTGCGGGAGACGGAGCTCGCGGCACTCCGCCTCGGCCTCGATCTCGGGATGACGCTGGTCGACACGGCCGAGATGTACGGCGACGGCGCGTCCGAGACGCTGGTGGGCGAAGCCATTGCCGGTCGGCGCGATGAGGTGTTCGTGGTCACCAAGGTGCTGCCGTCGAACGCGACGGAGGCGGGAATACCGGCGGCCTGCGCGCGCAGCCTCAAGCGGCTCGGGTGCGGGCGGATCGACCTTTATCTGCTGCACTGGCGCGGCGGCGAGGACCTGGCGGTGGTGGTCGAGGCGTTTGAGCGTTTGCGCGAGCGCGGCCACATCGCGCGCTGGGGCGTGTCGAACTTCGACTTGGATGATCTTGAGGAATTGGAACGGGTTCGGGGTGATGCGTGCGCGGCCAACCAGGTGCTCTACAATCCGCAGGCGCGCGGGATCGAATTCGAGCTGCTGCCCTGGTGCGCGTCACGCGGGATGGCGGTGATGGCGTATTCGCCGGTGGGTCAGGGTGGGCGGCTGCTGGCGCACCGGGCGCTGGTCGAGGTGGCGGAGCGGCACGGGGTTAGTCCGGCGGTGGCGGCGATCGCGTGGTCGCTGCGTAAGCCGGGCGTGATCTCGATTCCGAAGGCGGCCGATCCGGCGCATGTGCGGGAGAACGCGCGTGCGCGGGATTTGCGGCTGTCGGTGGAGGATGTGGCGGTGATCGATCGCGCGTTCCCAGCGCCAACGCGGCGGCGGGCGCTGGAGATGCTGTAGGCTGAGTTCAAACAGGGATGTTCAGGCCGTCCGGGAAGAAGAGCCCGCCGGTCACGCTCGGATCGGAGGTTCCATACAGGATCGACGTGGTTTGCTGGAAAGCGAGAGCCTCCGTTAGGCCGTAATCGTCCGTGTTGGCGAAGTTGAAGGGGTTTGAGT
>CAXUIA010000389.1:1189-2215 GCA_964250835.1 uncultured Acetobacteraceae bacterium
AACTGGTGCCTTCGTCGGGGATGGTCGACAGCATCGAGCGGGCGGCTGAGATGTCGTCGGTGATCGCGTCTCCGCCGATGTCAGCGAGGATCGTGCGGATTGCGCCCACATGGTAGCCCTCGGCGGCCATCATCGCGCCCAGCGTGGGAAGATAGCTGAACGTCTGCGAGACGGCCGCCGTGGCGACAGGCTGCAGACCCGGGACGTAGTAGTTGTAGGACGACACGACGACATCTTCAAAGATGTAGGCGCCGAGCAGGAAGCTGGTCTGGTCGGCAAAGGGATTGAAGCTGCTGCCGAGACCGGCGAGTTGAGCAAAACCGTTGATGCCGTTGACGAAGTCGATGCTGGGCTCGGCGATCGGGGTGGCGCCGTTCGCTGTCAGCAGATTGCGGAGAAGGTTGACGTGCGCGTTCTCATCACCGGCGAGGGTGGTGAAGTAGTAGGCGAGCGCTGGGTTGGTGAAGCGGACCAAAGTCGTTGCGGGCGCGTTGACGGTGCCTTGAGCGCCGGAGCCGGTTGTCTGCACGGGAGACAATCCCGCGCCAATGGTGCCGCGGAGGTAATACTCGGCCTGCAAGTATTCGAGGTTGAGGAGGTAGTTGACAAACTGGATGTCGTTGGCGGGTGTCGGGACATAGGTCTGCGCAGTCTGCGCGCGGGCTGGAAGAGCGAGCGTGCTGGCACCGGCGGCAAGTCCGGCCCCGGCCAGAACGTTGCGGCGCGGCCCGCGCGAGCCGCGGGCGAGGGTGGAGAGCTCGATCTGATGAGAGTCGGTCAATTGGAGGATCCCGGACAGCAGGTCGGAGGAACGTCAGGCGCTGATGGTGCCGGCGAAATAGCCGTTGATGCCGTTGGGAAAGAACAGGCCGGAGGTCAAACCGCTGCCGCCGTAGGTGATCGCGAGCACCTGGTTGGGTGACCGCGGAGTGGCGAGGCCGTTGTAGTCTAGATTGGCGAAGTTGTAGGGATTGCCGGGGATCAGCGTGCCGGCGGGGCTGGACAGCTCGGGCCTGCCGCTCGGCC
>CAXUIA010000389.1:2225-2499 GCA_964250835.1 uncultured Acetobacteraceae bacterium
GCCGGTGGCAGTGGTGCCGGACTGTCTGGCGCGCATGCGGGAGAGCGGGTGGGCGGCGGCGCCGCCGCCGATGTCGGAGAGATAGGTGCGGACGGCGGCGGCCTGCATGGCGGTGACGCCGAGCAGGCCGGTGACATAGCTGATCCCGATGACACTGGTCACGAGCGGCAGCGCGCCGCAGAGCGCGGTGACACGGACATCCTCAAGCATGTAGGCGCCCAGCATGAAGTCGATCTGGTTTGCGTAGGGACTGAAGGTCTTGCCGGGTGCGACA
>CAXUIA010000390.1:0-2493 GCA_964250835.1 uncultured Acetobacteraceae bacterium
GCTCCGTGCTGGAGAATATCCGCTACGGCAAGCCTGAAGCGACCGACGATGAGGTGGTGGCGGCGGCGGACGCGGCCGGCTGTCGCGATTTCATCGAGGCGATGCCGGATGGGTTCGACACCGAGGCGGGCGATCGCGGGGTCAAGCTCTCGGGCGGGCAGCGGCAGCGGATCGCGATCGCGCGCGCCTTCCTGCGCAACGCGCCGATCCTGCTCCTCGATGAGGCGACGTCCGCACTCGACAGCGAGAGCGAGCAGCGGGTGCAGGAGGCGCTCGACCGGCTGATGGTGGGCCGCACGGTCATTGCCGTGGCGCACCGGCTGTCGACGCTGCGCAACTTCGACCGGATCGTGGTGATGCAGTCGGGGCGGATCCTGCAGGACGGGCCGCCCAGCATGCTCGAGCGCGAGGAAGGCCCGTATCGCGAGCTCCTGTCGCGGCAGGCGATGACTCTGGAGGACGTGGCGTAGAGCCGGAGGGTGGTTGCGTCCAGTTTTCGTGCTCCGTGAACGGCCGTAATGCATTGTCGTTTTTTGGATGCGGAGGGCGGAGTAGACGCCTGAAAAGATGTGGTTTTCCGTCGTCAACTTGTCGTTAAGACTTGCGACGGAAGATAACGGGAGTGTTATAAAAGGATGTGTCAATGGCCTGGCCGGCGCAATTCAGCAGCCTGCCAGGATGCAACCATCTCCTAGAAAGGTAGGCGCGTGCTCATTCAATCCGACGTGACGCCCTTGGTGACCGAAGCGGCCGCCGAGCGGCTCAGCCAAAGAGCCTATCAAGCCATCCGTGTCGCCCTTCGATCGGGCGAACTCCGGCCCGGCCAGCGCCTGATTTTGCGTCCGCTGGCGGCCAAGCTCGGCCTGAGTGCGACGCCAGTGCGCGAGGCGCTGCTGCGTCTGGTGTCCGAGCAGGCGCTCGGGCTCGACGAGCGCAACTCGGTGCTGGTGCCGACACTGGGTGCGGACGAACTCGACGAGTTGCGTGAGCTGCGGATTGATCTGGAAGGGCGCGCGGCGGCAGTCGTCGCCGAACGGGCCACCGGCCATCAGGTGCAGATCCTGGAGGACATCCAGGGCAAGCTGCGCGAGGCCGTCGCCGGCGGCGACCGCGCCGAAGCGCTCGCGCAGAACGACGCGTTTCACCACGAGATCCTTGCCCGTTCCAACCGGCCGACGCTGCTGAAGATGGTTGCTGCGCTCCCGGTCCGGTTCGGGCCGTTGAACGCGCTGCTCGAGGAGTTCGAGAACCCTGTTCCGGCCGATCATCCGCACGAGCGCCTGCTGGAGGCGCTGCGTGCGCGCGATCCGGTGGCCGCCCGCACGGCCATCGTGACGGACATCGAAACCTCGTTCGGCAATCTTCGTCGTGCTCTGTCCGTCGGCCGGGTCGCGGCCTGATTGGCCAAACACGCTTTAATGATCGCCATCCGTTAGCCTTGCCAAGCCGCTGACATCTTTGGCGGGCGTCGCACATGACGCCCGTCTGGATGGAGGCGCGTGATGGCTGTGGCGGTGGTGACGGGCGGAACGGTCGGGATTGGACGCGCGACGGCGCGTCTTTTTGCCGAGCGCGGCTGGTCGGTGGGGGTCATCGCGCGTGACCAGGCCAGATTGGACGCGACCGAGGCTGAGCTCCGGGGCCATGGAGTCCAGGCGCTCGGGATTTCGGCCGACGTCGCGGACTCGGTGGCGGTGAACGCGGCGGCCGACCGGATCGAAGCCGAGCTCGGACCGATCCAGGCGTGGGTCAACAACGCGATGGCGACAGTGGTGGCGCCGGCGCGCGACATCACGCCCGATGAATACAGGCGGGTGACCGAGGTCACCTATCTGGGCCAGGTGCACGGAACGAACGCCGCCCTGCGGGTGATGACGCCGCGCAACCGCGGCGTCATCGTGGAGGTGAGCTCCGGGCTCGGCTTCCGGTCGGCGCCGCTCCAGTCGGCCTATTGCGGGGCGAAGGCGGCCGTCCGCGGATATACCGACAGCGTTCGCTCCGAGCTGATCCACGACAAGATCAAGGTCGCGCTTTCGGTGGTCTATCTGCCGGCGGTGAACACGCCGCAGTTCAACTGGGCTCGCAACCACACGGGACGAGCGCAGAACGCGCCCGATCCGGTGTTTGATCCACGGCTTTGCGCGCAGGCGATCGTGTTCGCGGCGACCCATCCGCGGCGCGAGGTCTGGGTGGGACGTTCGGTCGCGCAGATGGGCGCGATGCAGCGCCTGTCGCCGCAGCTCGCCGACCGCATCGCCGCGGGGATGTGGGACGCGCAGCTTGAGGATAAGCCGGTCGCCGATCCGGAGGGCAATCTGTTCGCGCCCGTGCCCGGTGACCCGGGCGTGGACGGCCGGTTCACCCATCGTGTGAAGCGGACGGAGACGGAGTTCTGGACGACGCGGACGCGTGATGTGTTCTACGGCGTGGCGGCGGCGGGATTGCTGGCCGCGGCAGCACCCATGGTGGTGGGGGCGGGGATCGTGGGGATGA
>CAXUIA010000391.1:0-2490 GCA_964250835.1 uncultured Acetobacteraceae bacterium
TGTTGGCGCCGTCGTTGGGCGTGGGGGGCGGCAGGACGGACATGACGTCGTTGGGGCGGGCGAGCGCGTCGCTGACGGTGTCGGCGCGTTGGATGGAAAGGCTGCGGCAGTAATAGAGGGATTTGACCCCGCGACGCCAGGCCAGGTGGTGGATCTGGTGCAGGTCGCGTTTGTGGATGTCGGCGGGCAGGAAGACGTTGACCGACTGGCTCTGGCAGATGAAGGGCGTGCGGTCGGCGGCGTGCTCGATGATCCAGCGCTGGTCGAGCTCGAAGGCGGTCTTGAAGACGTCGCGCTCCTGCTGGGTCAGGAAGTCGAGATGCTGGACGGAGCCTTTGCTCAGGGTAATCGAGGACCACACATCGTCGGTGTCGCGGCCCTTGGCGGCGAGCAGCGTCTGCAGCGCGCGGTTTCGAACGGTGAACGAGCCCGACAGGGTTTTTTGCAGGAAGACGTTGGCGGCGATGGGTTCGATGCCGGGACTGGTGCTGCCGGCGATGATGGAGATGCTGGCCGTGGGCGCGATTGCGATCTTGTTCGAGAAGCGCTCCATGATGCCGTATTCGGCGGCGTCGGGGCATGGGCCGCGTTCTTCGGCGAGCATGCGTGAGGCGGCGTCGGCCTGGGCGCGGAGGTGCTTGAACATCCGGCGGTTCCAAACCTTGGCGACCACGCTTTCGAAGGGGACCCTTTGGTCCTGAAGGAAGGAGTGGAAGCCCATGACGCCCAAGCCCACCGAGCGCTCGCGCGAGGCGGCGTATTTGGCGCGTTCCATGTCGTCCGGCGCGCGATCGATGAAGTCCTGCAGGACGTTGTCGAGGAAGCGCATGACGTCCTCGATGAAGAGCGGGTGATCCTTCCACTCGAACCAGGTTTCGAGATTGACCGACGACAGGCAGCAGACGGCGGTGCGCTGGCGCCCGTGCTGGTCGATGCCGGTGGGCAGCGTGATCTCGCTGCAGAGATTGGAGGTTTTGACTTCGAGACCGGCCAGTTTGTGGTGCTCGGGGATGGCGCGGTTCACGTGGTCGGAGAAGACGATGTAGGGCTCGCCCTGTTCCATGCGGGCGGTGAGGATGCGGATCCAGAGCAGGCGGGCGGAGATCTTGCGGATGTGGCTGCCGTCCTTGGGCGAGACGAGCGCCCAGGGCTCGTCGGCCTCGACGGCGCGCATGAAGGCGTCGCTGACGAGCACGCCGTGGTGGAGGTTGAGCGCCTTGCGGTTCGGGTCGCCGCCGGTGGGGCGGCGCATCTCGATGAACTCCTCGATCTCGGGATGGGAGACGGGGAGGTAGACGGCGGCCGAGCCGCGGCGGAGCGAACCCTGGCTGATGGCCAGCGTGAGGCTGTCCATGACGCGGATGAAGGGGATGACGCCGGAGGTCTTGCCGTTCTGGCCGACACGCTCGCCGATCGAGCGGAGATTGCCCCAGTAGGAGCCGATGCCGCCGCCCTTGGAGGCGAGCCACACGTTCTCGTTCCAGAGGCCGACGATGCCTTCGAGGCTGTCGGACGCTTCGTTGAGGAAGCACGAGATCGGCAGGCCGCGGCTGGTGCCGCCGTTGGACAGGATGGGGGTCGCCGGCATGAACCAGTGACGGGACATGTAGTCGTAGATGCGCTGGGCGTGACCGGCGTCGTCGCCGTAATAGGAGGCCACGCGGGCGAAGAGGTCCTGGTAGCTTTCGCCGGGCATGAGGTAGCGGTCGTCGAGGGTGGCGCGGCCGAAATCGGTCAGCAGCGCGTCACGGGAGCGGTCGATTCGAACCTGGGCTTGGCCGGGCATCTGGACGCCGGAGTCGAACAGCGAGGCTTCGGTGTTGTCGTGGGTTGGATGTGTGGTCTCGCCGAAAGTCATTCACGGATCCTTGGCACGGGCCGCCGGGATAGACGCGCCGCCGGGCAGGTTACACAAGATATTCGGGTCGTCACGCGGTTTTGCCACTAGGGGTCGATTTTGCACGGGGAGAGTCGTCCGCGTCACAGGGAACATATCATGAACTGCGGGGCGGTCGAGAGGGTGGCGGCACACGGAAGGTTGAGCGCATCTCTGAGCCCATCGGCCTGTTGTGCATGGGAACCGGGCGGGTCGACCGCGCCGGACAGGAGGTTCGCCCATGCATCCGCTTTGGTGGTTCGCGATCGTCACGTTCATCGTCGTGGTGGTGCTTCTGGGCTACATGATGCTGTCGCATCGACGGCTCGAGAAACATGACGGCAAGGCCAAGGGGATCGGCGGGGTGAACGATCCGATTTCGGGCGCGCGTCCGCTCGATCGCCATCCGGCGGATATGGCGGAAAGCCTGAAGGCGCGGGATGGTTAGCGGGCCGGAAAAAAATTCGTGCGTTGATTGATCGATCGCGGACAAGCGCGGGCCCACGACCGACCGGAGGCAGCGCCGCCAAGCCTGCTTGAACAAGCGGGCTTGAACAGGTGCGCGGGCACCGTTGGCGAACGCCAACACGCCCCGCCGGACGGGTGGAGGATTG
>CAXUIA010000392.1:0-378 GCA_964250835.1 uncultured Acetobacteraceae bacterium
CACCGATGATCTCCACGCTGAGCATTTCGCGCTCGTCGTCGGTGGACGGCTCGACGTTGCCGTAGATCGCTTTCAGGCGCTCGGCGCTTGCGAGCGGCGTGGACAGAACGGACGCGATGTCCTTGGTGACGTGCAGGCCGCCCACCGGCAGCTGTGCGGCGTGCAGCAACTGGCCGTCGGCGAAGGTCGCGACCTGGGTCGTGCCGCCGCCCATGTCGACGACGGTCGCACCCAGCATCCGTTCGTCCTCGACGAGAACGGAGAGGCCGGAGGCCAAGGGTGCGGAGACCAGCTCGGCGAGCGAAAGATCGCAGCGGGCGATGACGGACGCGAGATTGCGCAGCGCCGACTTCGAGGCGTCGATCATGTGCAGGCAGC
>CAXUIA010000392.1:388-2474 GCA_964250835.1 uncultured Acetobacteraceae bacterium
GGCCGCGCGGATCGTCGACGCCGGTGGTCTGGTCGACCGAAAAGCCGAGCGGCATGGCGTGGATGACCTCGCGCCCGTCCGAGCTCGCCCGGGTGCGTCCCTCGTGGACGACGCGACGGACGTCGGCATCGCTGACGGCGCGCCCGCCGACCGGCCAGCGGACGTTGAACAGCCGGCTTTCGGGTTGGCCGCAGGCGAGATTGACGGTGACCGAGCGAAGCCGGTGATCGGCCATGTCTTCGGCGCGGCCGACGGCGGCACGGATCGCGCGCTCCGCCTCATCGAGATCGACAATGCCGCCCAGACGCACGCCGCGCGCGCGATGCAGGCCGAAGCCCACGATCTTGATGCGAGCGCCGTCCGAGCGGCCGATCGCGCAAGTGATTTTGCTGGTTCCGACGTCGAGCACGCCGAAGATGCCGGTGCGCAGCGGACGGCCGCGCGCGGGCTCTTCGGGAGGAGCCAGCATCAGGGGGCGCTTGTTCGGTATGGAGACTGCGCGGCTGCCGGCGACCGTCAGCCTGTTTGTGGCGGTCATACCGGCTTCCTCGACGGGTCGGACCCGTCCTGGGTGGCGTCGGGCGCGGGTTTGATGCCGACCGGCTGCAGCACGAGACGGTCGGGCAGGCGCATGTCGATGATGGCGAGAGGACGCTCGAGAAGCTTGTGGTCGTGCTCGAAGCGGTCGAGCCGGGTGAGTGCGCGCGCTTCCTCGCCCTCCGGCAACAGGACGTCGCAGCCATTCTTGAGCGTGAGGTTCCAGCGACGCTCGCCGACACGCACCGCGGCGATGACATGGCTCTTGATGGAGGTTTGGTCGAGTGCGTCGATCAGTGCCGAGGCTGCGGGTGGCGCGCCGGCACCGACAACGAGCGGCAGGCGCGCAAAAGCTTCGGCGTCCTTGCCGTTCAGGCCCTGGTTTTCGACGACTTTGCCGCTGCGGTCGATGAGCTGGAAATGGTCCTGATTCTGCCAGACCGCGAACGGTGTGCGCTCGACGAGCGAGACCAGAACGGTTCCAGGCAGGCGGCGCTGCACGATGGCTGTTTCTACAAAGGGCAGAGCTTCGACGTTGCGTTCCGCGTCCGCGATCGAGAAGCCCATGATCGGGTCGCCGGGCGAGACGCCGAGCGCTTCGGTGACGTCGTGCTCGTTGGTCAGTCTCTGGCCCACGACGCCGACGCGCTCGACCGGCAGCGCGAGGCCGATCCGGTGGCGGCTCCAGGAACCGACGCCCGCCAGCTCGCCGGCTCGGGGAGCAGCGAGGTGGGTGTCAGGCCCGGCTGGGTGTTGACTTCGAGCAGCACCAGGCGATCGCCGTCGAGACGGAAGTCGGCGCGCGAGGCGCCGCGGCAGCCGAGCGCGCGGTGGGCGGCGAGTGCGACGGACATGGCACGCTCGGCGATCGCGCCGTCGATGGGTGCGGGCACGACATGGCGTGAGCCGCCGGCCGCGTATTTGGCGGTGTAGTCGTAGAAATCGTGACCGGTGCCGGCCGTGAGGATTTCGGTGACGGCGAGCGCGCGGTCGCCCATGACGCCCACCGTGATTTCGCGGCCGGGGACGAACTCCTCGACGAGCGCATGGGTTCCGAAGCGCCACTGGCGCGCGATCTCGCTGCGGCGATTGCTGCCTTCGCGCAGGATCTCGACGCCGACGGAGGAGCCTTCGGCGTTGGGCTTGACGACGTAGGGGAGGGGAAGCGGGTCGTCGGCTTCGAGCTCGTCCGGTGTGACCAGGACGCCGCGCGCGACAGGCAGTCCGGCCTGGGTGAAGACGGCCTTGGCGGCGGACTTGTCCATGGCGAGTGCGGACGCGCGAACGCCCGAGTGGGTGTAGGGAATGCCGAGCCAGTCGAGCACGCCTTGGATCGCGCCGTCCTCGCCGAAACGTCCGTGCAGCGCGTTGAAGACACGATCGACGCGGACGGGCTCGGTGAGCGCGCGCACGATCGCGGCGAGGTCCTCGCCGGCCTCGATTGGAACCACGTCGTAGTGCTCGGCGCGCAGCGCCTCGATGACGCCCCGCCCGGGCGAGAGGCTGACCTCGCGTTCGGTGGAGATGCCGGCGGAGAGGGCCGCTACGC
>CAXUIA010000393.1:0-1557 GCA_964250835.1 uncultured Acetobacteraceae bacterium
CCACGGCCCCGCGCTTACCGTACAGCTGCTGCTCTATCCCGTCACCGACACCAGCCTCGAGACGCCATCCTACAGGGAGAACGCGCGCGGTTACTCGCTCGAGCGTGACGCCATGCGCTGGTTCTTCGACCATTACGCCCCCGTGCCCGACGACCCCCGAGCCGCGCCGCTCCGCGCTCCCGACCTCGCCAACCTGCCACCGGCCATCATCGTCACCGCCGGCTACGACCCGCTCCGCGACGACGGCCGCCTCTACGCCGCCGCCCTCGTCCAGGCCGGCAACCACGTCGACTACCGCGAACATCACGGCCTCATCCACGGCTTCGCCAACCTCGGCGGCGTCTCGGAAGCCAGCCGCCACGCCGTTCAGTGTGCGGCTCGGATGTTAGGGGACGCGCTCCAAGCCTGAGATCGCGTCGAAAAGATTTACAGATTTTTCGCGGTCTCGGCGTTTGGCCGACATAAGCCTCTACGTTGCAACGATTAATTCGTTTGGCATGCAAAATGCAAAAGCTGCGCAGCTAACGAACCCGATGATCCTCATATCTCCAGAAGGGATGTCCGATGAGCAACAAGGCTGTCTTGACCGCCACCGTGTTGACAATGGCGGGACTGCTCGCCACGAACCAGGCCTACGCAACACCGGTGACTTTCTTCGGCGAGGACCCGAATGCGACGGGTGGAACACCTATTGCGCATCCCGTCTCCGATGCCACCCGGGCCTCGTTCCTCACCAATCTGAGCTCGCCCGGCACGGAAACGTTTGATAGTTTCTCTCCCGGTGCAACGAACGTGGCGGCGAACTTCGGCGACGGCGTGACGGCACACCTCAGCGGCGGCGTCATCCAGAACTTCTCCTCGGCCGGACGCTTCGCGATTTCCTCTCCAACTACTACGAAACCCAGACTTCAAGCTTCGCGATCAACTTCAGCAAGCCGATCGCGGCGTTCGGCTTCTACGGCACCGACATCGGCGACTTCGGCGGCGTCCTCGGTCTTACCCTGACCGACACTCATGGCGTCGTCTCCAACCTGGTTGTCCCGGCACTTGAGGGCGCCAACGGCAGCCAGCCAGAGAATGGCTCGGTTCTTTACTTTGGCTTCTACAACACGGGCGACAGCTACACCTCGATCTCATTCACCAACAGCAGCACCACCGACGCCTTCGGCTTCGACAACTTCACCGTCGGCGTCCCGACACAGGTCGTTCCGACCCCAGTCCCAGAACCAGGCACGCTTGCCCTTTTCTCAAGCGCCATTCTCGGCATCGTCGCGTTCCGACGGCGTTGGGCCTAGACAAAACCGCGAAGCTCATTGCCCGGGAGGAGCGAGAGGTCGTTTCAAACGGCCTCCCATTCTCCGCCCGCTACGGGTCCGCGTGACCGTCGCCTTCTCCGCGCGGTCTCTGCCTACCGGGCTGGACGTCCCGCCGACGTGGAGCCAGCCCTCGGGCGATTGGCCCCGCCCACGTCCCGCAACCACCCGGCACTCCACCTGCTCGGTGTTGCGTGCCGCGATCTCGGCGATCACGGCCGTGCTGTCGAGCTTCTCCGCCGCG
>CAXUIA010000393.1:1567-2410 GCA_964250835.1 uncultured Acetobacteraceae bacterium
ATCACGGCAATCTCGGCAACGCTCTCCTCGCCGCCGAACGCTTCGACGAGGCGGCCGCTTGCTATCAGCACCTGTTGAGCATCGAACCGCGCGCGACACTCGCGCGCTTCGGCCTCGGCATGGCTCACCTCGGGCAATGCCTCTACGGACCCGCCGCGGAGGAGCTTGCCCGCTTTCTCGCGGGCGAACCCGGCCATGCCGACGGCCATGCCAATTTGGGCATGGCGCTGTCCAAGCTCGGACGTCACGACCAGGCGCTTGACCATATGCAACGCGCCGTGGCCCTGAGCCCGCGCGAGGCGAGCATCCACTACAGAGCCGCCTGCGCCTTCGAGGACGCGGGGGACCTGCACGGAGCTCTGCGCTGTCTCGCCCGCGCCTCGCTGCTCGAGCCTCGCCTCTTTGAAGCGTGGACGCGGTCGGGCAACATCCTCCTCCGGCTCGAGCGCCACGACGACGCCGCGGAGGCTTTCCGTTCAGCCTCCACCGTCGATCCCCGCGCGATCGCGCCGCTCCTTCGGCTCGGCCATATCTGCAACGATCTGCAGTCGCTGGACGAAGCCGCCGCCAGCTTCGAGCGCGCGATGCTGCTCGATCCGCGCTCTCAACAAGCCTGTCTGGGTCTCGCACGAACCCGCCATCTCGCGGGTCGCCTGACCGAAGCCGAGTTGCTCGCGCGACAAGCCGTGACGATGGACGGCGATCCGGCCGCCGCCCGTTCCGCACTCGGCCTCATCCTGCAGTCGGCCGGCGGTTCGAGGATGCGGCGCACTGCTTCCGGCAGGCCATCAACCACGATCCCACCCATGCCCAATCCCGTCTCGCCCTCGCCCTGATCGATCC
>CAXUIA010000394.1:0-2403 GCA_964250835.1 uncultured Acetobacteraceae bacterium
GCGCGGGGAGGGGGCGGGCTGCCGGGCCGGGGGCGTCGACGCCGGGCGGGTAGGGATTGCCGAGGATGAGATGGCCGGCGGCGCTGCCGACATGGCCGTGGGCGATCTCCGAGCCGGCATAGTCGAGGCGTCGGCCGGCGCGGTCGAGGGCCGCGCCCCATTGTTGCGGAGTGGGGCTCGCGGGCAGCGCGTCGGGCGGGATCGGCAGCGGCGGAGCGCCGGGGATCGCCAACTGCGCCAGTTGCACGTCGTGCTCGTCGGGGGTGTCGTGGGCGCTGGCAAGGGCCTGCTGCCAGCGGGCGGACAAGTCGGCGTGGTCGTCCGAGACGGGAGTGCTGTTGAGATCGTCGTTCTGGCTGACGCTGAGACTGTCCACGAGGCGGCTCCGTGTGGCGTTGGCGCGAGCCTGCCAAAGGTTTGGAACCGCTGCAACGCCGGCGGGTCTGGGGCGTCACGTCGAAGACGTGCTCCGCACGACGGCCTCAGCGGGGTGAGGAGCAGAACCCCTCGCCTCAGTTCACGCCCGGCGGGTAGGGCGGGAGAAGCGGCGGCGGGGCTGGGAGAGTGTGGGGCCCCTTGCCGAGCTGCGCGAGGAGCGTGCCGACGGCGACTTCGATCTGTTTGTCATGACCGGCGAGGAGGTCACCTGGCGTGTCGTCGACGGCGATGTCGGGGTCGACGCCGTGGTTCTCGATCTGCCACTGGCTGTCGAGGCCGTAGCGGGCGAACTCGGAAAGCGTGATCTGGCCGCCGTCGAGCAGGCCCCACTCACCGCGTATGCCGCGCACGCCGCCCCAGGTGCGCTCGCCGATCAGCTTGCCCAGGCCGTAAGCCTTGAAGTTGGCAGGGAAGATGTCGCCGTCGGAGGCGGACCAATGGTTGATGAGGCAGACTTTGGGACCGTTTAGTACCGTTTTGGGGACCGTGGTGCCGATGCGTTCGCGGTTGGCGTCCATGCCGACGAGGATGCGACGCAGGCGCTCGAGAACGTAGAAGTCGATAAAGCCGCCGCCGTTCCAGCGGTCGTCGATGATCATCGCCTCCTTGTCGACCTGCGGATAGTATTGGCGGATGAACTGCTCGAGACCCTTCTTGCTCATGTCAGACAAATAGACGTAGCCGATGCGCCCGCCCGAAAGCCGGTCCACCGTCTCCCGGTTGTGGGTGATCCAGGCGAGCTCGCGGACGTTGAGTTCGCTCTTGATCGGATCGACCTCGATCGTGCGCGGCTTGCCGGTGGGAGTGCTGGCGACGGTAAGCGACACGGGCGATGAGATGCCCACGAAGAGGCTGTAGGGGTCGGTCGGTGCGTGAAGATCCACCCCGTTGACGGCGAGGAGGATGTCGCCTTCGTGCACGTTCAGACCGGGAGCGGTGAGCGGGCTGCGGTAAGCGGAGCGGGTGTTGTCGCCCGGGTAGATCGTGCTGAACTTGTAGCGGCCGCTGGCGCCGTCGAGGGCAAAGTCGACACCGAGCAGCATGGTGGGCACGCGCGGGGTGGGGTCCTGCATATCGCCGCCGGCGCCGGCGTAGGTGTGCGAGTTGCCGAGCTCGCCCTGGATCTGGCCGAGGAGGTCGTCGAGATCGTCGCGAGAGCCGAGCAGCGGCACGAGCTTGGCGTAGCTGTCGTGAACGGCCTGCCAGTTCACGCCGTTCATCGCGGTGCTGAAGAAGAAGTCGCGTTCGAGGCGCCAAGCGTTCTCAAACATCTCCGACCATTCCTGGCGCGGATCGACGAGCGCCTGCATGGCGTCGGTGTCGAGCTTGTGTTGGCCTTCGCCCGCGTGCGGCTTGGCGTCGGCGATGATGTAGGCGCCGCCCTGCTTGAAGAGGATCTTCTTGCCGTCCGCGGAGACGGCGGGGTCGTCGATGTCGCTGACGAGCAGGTCGTCGTGTCGGCCGGCGAGGTCAAAGGCATGGAGGGTGGATGGCTCGCCCGGCAGGCGGCCGCTGACTTCCTGCGGAGCTTGGGTGCCGTAGAACAGCTTGCCGGGGCGCGCGACGAGCATGGTGAAATCGGCGGGCTCGACCGGCAGCGGGACGGCGCGCGCGAGCAGGCCGTCCACGTCGATGCGGATGGGCGCGATGGCACCCGGCTTGTAGGCGGGCGCGTGCTCGGGCTTGTCGTCGTGCCAGGCGCCCTCGTCGGACCTGGGCGCGAACGGCGAGGGCGCGTCATTGGCGAGCGGAGCGAGATAGATGCCCTCCGTTTTCAGCGTGGCGAACTCCTCCTCGCTTTCGGAGAAGGTCGGGTTCTCGTGACGCGACGAGACAAAGGCGAGGTATTTGCCGTCGTCGGTGAAGACCGGGGACTGGTCGTTCTCCAACGGACTGGTCAGGTCGGACGATTTGCCGGAGTTGGTGTCGTAGAGCCAAATCGAGCGCTGCTGGTCGGGACGGGTG
>CAXUIA010000395.1:0-2401 GCA_964250835.1 uncultured Acetobacteraceae bacterium
CTTCGGAACCCCGCGAGGACCGAGCGCCGGATCCTTCACGCCAATAGGTGCTGCCGATGAAGCAGCGGCCGGATCAAACCTGCGGCTTGTCCTTGGCAGCGTCGATCATCGTCTGCCACATCGTCGACAGCTGCGACATCTGCATCTGCGTGTCGAAAGACTGCTGGTAGGTCTGGCTCATGTCGCTGATCGCCTTCTGCATGTCGGCCAGCTGCTGGGGGCCGGATAGATCTGATGATGCCATTTGACTTTCTCCGTGTTTGAGGCTGTCACATTCGTTACTGACACAATCGCGACCGCAAAGTCCTGATCACCAATCGGTGTCATCGCGGCAAGCCGGACGTAATTGGAGACCGGCCGCCAGAGGCTTGCTTCGGCCCAGGTTCAGTGTCAACGCCCTTCAACCAAAAAAAGCGCGATCGCGCCGGTTTAATGCAACCTTTTACGTTTCATCAAAATGTCACCGCATTTTCAGACGCTGTGGGGCTTGATTGTTCCGCCGGTTCCGGTGCAGGTATCGATTGAATGTTGCAACACGCACCAAAACAGGTGCGCTGAAGCTAGGCCTCGCACATGACCAGCGATCATTCCAAGATGACCGGTGCGACGAACCTGGAGCGGATGCCGGTTGCATGAAATCGGCACCTCGTAGCCCGATCGGATCTCGTCAGCGACGGCTGGTTCGCGATGCGGCACTTGGCCTTTTTCTGCTGGCGGTTGCCGCGCCAGTCCACGCAGCCTCCTTGCCTGGTGGGACACGGCCGTTCGCCTACGCAGTCGTGCAGCAGGATTTGAGGTCGGTTCTCTGTGCGATTGCGGTCCAGTCGGGATTGAGACCGGACGTCAGCGCGAAAGTTCAAGGTGAGGTCAGGGGCCGTCTTCCAGCAGGCAGTTTGGAAACGACTTTGATGCGGTTGACCTCGATGTTGGGACTTGTTGGGTCCTGCGAGGGGGGCGTTCGCCCCGGGGCTGCGGCAAGCGAGGAACGCACGGCGAGCCTCACGTGGGATCCGGTCCGCGCAGCTGACTTCTCGGCGACGATCGGCGCTGTTGACGTCGCCGATCCTCGCTGGCCGCCTCGGCTGTCGGATTCAGGCAAGCTGGCCGTGGTGGAAGGCCCACCGAGCTACGTCGCCCTGATCCGGCAGACGCTTGATGCCCTGAAGCGTCGCGTGCAGGCCGGACCGGCGACGGTCGTCGTCTTCCGGGGGAATGCGGGTTGACGACCCCAAAGAAATCAATGGCCGAGGCGCCCAGCGTCCGGACAAGAGGTTGCGCACGCAGCTTGAGCGCCGATGCGGCGTGCGCGAGACGACGCCGATCCATCTGGCCGTGGACGGTTCATCCACAATGGAGTGCGATATGGGCGGAATAATTAGTGATATCGCCGGGGCCGTCGGCGGCCTGTTCGGCGGCAGCGGATCGAGCAGCGGAGGCGGCGACTTCCTCAGCGAGTTGCTCCAGGCGTTCGAGGGCAATCAAGGCGGCAGCAGCGGCGGCGGCACGATGGGCGAGGTCGGCCAGATCGTGGGCGACGTCGCTCCGCTCCTCGCCGCGTTCCTCTAAGCAACTGAGGACACAATGAGCAACACAATCAGCGCACTGAGTTCACCGTTTCTGTCCAGCTACGCCGGACTGAGCGGCAGTCAACTGACAAGCCTGGCGAACCTGCAGTCGAACTATCATCAGGTCCCTCCATTCGACAATCAGAACCAGGCCTACCAATACCTCCAGGCTGCCAACCAGCCGGGGGTGGCGCCGGCCCTGCAGTCGCAACTGCTCCAGGACGCCATCAACGTCTTGACCCCGCAGGGCTCGTCATCCTCTCCGGGGTCGTTGCAGCCGCTGGCCTCGAACGCGTCTCCGTTCTCGGATAGCGTCGGGCCGGTTATGCAGGACAGCAGCAGTTATCTGCAGCAGACCATCCAGCAGCTGCAGCAGGAAGTCAGCCAGCTGACGTCGGAGCTGAACGGCCTGTCATCGTCATTCCCCTCCGGCGCTGGTGCGGGCAGCGCGGCGTCGGCGGTGCCTGCCGGCAACGGCGTCGACAGCACCGCGTCGCCGCTTTCGGTCAGCGGAAACTCGGTCAACACCGGTCAATACACCATCACCGGCAGCACCAACGATGATGGGTCGCTCACCATCACCAACAACCAGACGGGCCAAAGCACCGAAGTGTGGGGCGACCCGCACATCAAGGTGAATGGCCAGGACACGGCGGACTTCCAGAAGAGCCCGCTGAACATCCAGCTGCAGGACGGAACGGTTGTTCACATCGACCCGACCGCTCTCAACAGCAACGGTGTCGCGCATATCGGCCAGGTTTCGATCACCAAAGGAGACCAGACCGTAACGATGGGCGGCGCCAGCTCGAATGGCTTCGAGGGCAGCGTCAACACCA
>CAXUIA010000396.1:0-2395 GCA_964250835.1 uncultured Acetobacteraceae bacterium
CGGCGGGCCTTCGGACGGCAGGTGCTTGTCGAGCTCGGCGACCTGGACGAACTGGGTGGGCGCCATCGGCTGGAGCTGGGGCAGGAACTTGGCGGCCAGCGTTTGCAGCCGGTCGGGCTGGTTGAGCAGCGCCCACTCGGCGCGCAGCATGGAGGTGCGGTCCTCGATCCGGTGCGTGTCGGCGACAACGGCGCGTATCCGGTCGTCGAGCAGCGTCGTGCGGTGCTTTTCGGAATAGAGGTAGAGACCGGAGCCGGCGGCGAGGATGACGGTCAGGCAGGTGAACGGCTTGATCATCAAACGGCCTCGCGCACCATGGCGCGCAGCTTGGCACTGCGCGCGCGGGGATTGGTCCTGGCTTCGTCGTTCGTTGGACGCTGCGCCCGGCGCGTCAGGAGCGTGAAGCGTGCGGCGGCGGCGGGCGTGTCGGGGATGTGTCGGGACGGGCGCGGCGCCTGGCCGGCGGCCTCGACCATGAAGCGTTTGACGATGCGGTCCTCCAGCGAATGGAACGAGACCACGACGAGGCGGCCGCCTTCGGCGAGCAGGGAGGCGGCGGCGGCGAGGCCGCGCTCGATTTCGCCCAGTTCGTCGTTGACCCTGATGCGCAGCGCCTGAAACGAACGGGTGGCGGGATCGATGCCGTCGCGCGCGCCCGGCACGACGCTGCGTATAAGCCGGGCGAGCTCTCCGGTGGTGGTGATCGGGGCCTCACGCCGGGCGGCCACGATGGCGGCGGCGACGCGACGCGAGCGCCGCTCCTCGCCGAGCGAGAACAGGAGGTCGGCGAGCTCGGCTTCGGGCAGCGTGTTGACGAGGTCGGAGGCGGTCGGTCCCGAACCGCCCATGCGCATGTCGAGCGGGCCGTCGTTGCGAAACGAGAAGCCGCGCCGCGCCTCGTCGAGCTGGAACGAGGAGACGCCGAGGTCGAGCACGACGCCGTCGAGCGAAAGGACGCCGCGCGCGTCGAGAAGGCTCACCATGTCGCCGAAATTGCCTTCGATCAGGCAGAGCCTGCCCGGATAGTGGCGCGCGATTGCCGCACCGCGGGCGATCGCGTCGGGATCGCGGTCGATGGCGAACAGGGTGCACGGAGCGGCGTCGAGGATCGCGCGGGCGTAGCCGCCGCCGCCAAAGGTTGCGTCCATGTAACGTGCGCCGGCGCGTGGGGCGAGCCACTGCAGGACTTCGCCGCACATGACGGGGAGGTGTCCGCTCACGACGAGGCGCTCAGCATGCGGGCGGGGAGTGTCACGGCACGCGCGGCCGTACGGGCCTGCTCGCGCCGCCTGGCGGCCGCTTCCGGCTCCCAGATCTGGAAGATCTGTCCCAGTCCCATGAACACCACCGAGGAGGTCAGCGACGCGTGCGCCATCAGGCTCTCTGGAAGCACGATTCGGCCCTCCTTGTCCGCGTCGGCGGTGATGGCGTCGGCGAATAGAGCGGCAGCCAGGTCGTCATGCGCCTCCGAAAACAGGTCGAGCCCGTCGAGCGGACTGGCGAGCCGGGCGAACACCGACGGCGGCCAGCACTCGACGCACGGGTGCTTGTGCGACGGTCGAAGCACGAGCCCGACGTCACCGTCGTCGAGCGCGCGTAATCCTGCGCGGAAGGGCGCCGGGATGGAGACCCGGCCCTTGGCGTCAATCCGGTTCTGGTGAGTGCCCAGGAATTGGGTCACGTCCGGTTTGCCGCCTCATGAATGGGTGTTCATGGGATATCATGGGATTTTGTGGGTCGTCAAAGAGAAACGATTGTCTGTTCTTGCTTTGTTCTGCTAAAACGCGGGTCTGGAGGCGCCGCCTCCAGCGGAGTTTGGGGCAAAGCCCCATGATGAAATTGCCAGACGGCCTGTAAGCCGGGTTCTGTCCGCCCCTCGCGAGGCGTGACGACCATTCCTCTAGGGTGCGCATCGCTGCGCACCTCGCGCGACCAACCCGGGCGACGGGCGGAACACCCCGGGATCTCGCGATCCCTGTCGCCCCTATTCGGTCTTGCTCCCGGTGGGGTTTACCCTGCCGCCCTCGTTGCCGAGGCCGCGGTGCGCTCTTACCGCACCGTTTCACCCTTGCCCGCTGGCGTCGCCGCGAGCGGGCGGTTTGTTTTCTGTGGCACTTTCCCTGAGGTCGCCCCCGCCGGCCGTTAACCGGCACCGCTTGTTCCGTGGAGCCCGGACTTTCCTCCCCTCCCTTGCGGGAGCGGCGGCCGTCCGGCCGTCTGGCTCGCGTGCTGTAGCAGGGTTGGGCGGCGACGGCTATTGATCAGGCATGAACACACAGACCAGATCGCGGCCCGACGCCGTTTCGCGCGCGGTGATCAAACGATCGAGCGCCCAGCGGGACGGGGGGCCGCCGGACGTGCGGGAGGTGCGCAAGATGGCCGATCGGGCCTTGCT
>CAXUIA010000397.1:0-2391 GCA_964250835.1 uncultured Acetobacteraceae bacterium
CGTAAGCCTGTCAATGGTCAAGAACGAGCAGGACATCATTGAGCCGTTCATCCGGCACAACTCCCGCTTCGTGGACGCGATGGTGATCCTCGACAACGCGTCAGTCGATGAAACGCGCCGGATCGCGCTCGATTGCGCGCGCGAGCTCGGTTGCGTGGTGGTCGGCGACAGCAGCGTGTTCGCCTACACGCAGGCCGAGCGGATGACGCGGCTGCTGCAGTGCTGCCAATCGGCGTTCTTCGCTGACTTCGTGCTGTTCCTCGATGCGGACGAGTTCATCGGGGCGGCGGATCGTGAGGCGCTCGAGGCGGTTCTCGACGGCATTCCGGCAGGTGGAGTGGGTTATCTGCCTTGGCGGACGTTCGTGCTGGAGGCGGGCGAGACGGCAGCGCCCGATCCGCCGCAATCAATGCAGCGCAGGCGTGGCAACGAGCGGCGGGGGTTCCACAAGGCGGTCCTGCGGCTGGATGGCGCGTTGCGGCCGGATCTCGCGGTGCTGCAGGGAAACCACGGCGTGGTCGATGCTGCGGGAGACCGGCTGCCCGGCGTGTGGTTCGAGACGCCGGCGCTGCTGCACTTTCCGGTGCGTAGCTGCGCGCAACTGGTTGCAAAGGGGGTGGTGGGATGGATGGCGATGCTGGCCGCCAATCCGGAGGCGGCGCAGGAGGAGCAGGCTTTTCAGTGGCGCGAGGCCTTCGAGCGGGTCGTGGCGACTGCGGGCCGGCTCGACGCGAGCGCCGCGTCGCTTGCCTACGCGCGGGATGCACGCGCGCAAGACCTGGATGACACGGTGACAGAACGGCCTGGTTTCACTTACGAGCGGCGATATTACACGGGGGCGTTCGTTGATCCGCTGGTGCTGGTGGCGCTGTCGTGGCAACGCTCGCTGACACCGGGCCAACCGTTGCTCGACCTGCAGCGACCGGATCATCTGGCGGGCGACGCGAAGGGAACGACGTCCTTCGATGCGGCGTGGCACTGGGACTTTCTGTTTGCCGACGTGGCCCCGTTTCGTTTCATCGCCGAGCTGCATCGTCCGGCAAGCGTGCTCGATGTGGGATGCGGGATCGGGGCTTATCTGCAGCTCTTCAAGCGGCTCGGCGCGCAGACCGTGATGGGCGTCGACGGCGTCCCGGCAGAGGCGACGCTGCTGTCGGACGGGGAGTATGTGGCTCACGATTTGACGGAGGCTCTGCGGCTTGGACGAACGTTCGGGCTGGTGATTTGCGTCGAAGTCGCCGAACACCTCGACGCACGCCATGCCGACACGCTGTTCGACAGTGTCGCACGGCACGCGGAGGAGACGATCGTCTTCTCTGCGGCCGAGCCAGGTCAGCCTGGGCACGGGCATGTCAACGGACAGCCCATCGCGCACTGGCTCGATCGATGGGCGCGGCGCGGCTGGCATCCGGACCTGGTCGAGAGCCTTGGCATGCGGGCTTTGGCGACCCTGTCCTGGTTTCGCCGCAACCCGGTGGTGCTGAAGCGGACGGGATCGCCGGACGCGCTGCGTGCTCTCAAGGCGATCGGCGATCGACCGTTCGCGTGGTATCATCAGGACCCGGGGATCCGGGCGGAAACCTTGGTCGAGCCGCCGCCGCCGCCGCCGGCAGGCTATGCGGCGGGGTGAGTAGAGGGGATCGGCGTGCAGGTTGTGGCGACGATCGGCCTGCACGGCAGCGCATCGACGTGGGTGTTCAACGTGGCGCGCGAGTTGCTGATCGCGGCACATGGGCCGGAGCAGGTGCTGGCCATCTACGCGGACGCGGCCGGGCAGGTGCCGGAGGCGGACGGACGGGTGTTGGTGATCAAGTCGCATCATGGCAGCCCGGGTTTTGATCCGTGGCTCGTGGAGATGGGTGCGCTGGCTTTGCTGAGCGTGCGCGATCCGCGCGATGCGGCGATCTCGATGGCGCAGCGGTTCAAAGCGCCGCTCGCAAACGCGGTGCGCTGGCTGATGACGGACTGTGCCCGAATGCAGCGGCTGGTGGCGGCGGGGCACCCGGTGTTCCGTTATGAGGACGGGTTCTTCGATGACCCGGCGGCGACTGATCGGCTCCGCACCTTGCTCGGGCTGACGCTTGATGCGGCGCTGGTCGAGGCGGTTTCGGCGCGTTACCGGACGGAGGCGGTGCGGCAGTTCACGCGAACGATCGAGGCACTGCCGGCGGACCGGGTCGTGCGCTCGGGAGCAATCGTGTTCGACCAGATGACGCAGATCCACGTCACGCACATCGGCGATGCCCGGAACGGGAAATGGCGGGAACTGCCGGAGGCGGTTCAGGTCGGGATGACGCGGTCGTTCAGACCATTCCTGGAGGCGCTTGGGTATCCTTTCTAAGTGATCGCGCCTCTCTGAGTGATCGGGTCAGGCTTTGGCGCCGCCAGAAC
>CAXUIA010000398.1:0-1381 GCA_964250835.1 uncultured Acetobacteraceae bacterium
CACCCCGCCCCGCGCGCCCCGCTCCTCGACCGGCGCTTCACTCGCCCAAACTTCCGAGACCTCCCCATCCAGCCCGGGCAGCTGGACCATACCCAAAACGAACACACCCGTTTTGGGCGACGCGGTGTACGCGACAGAAAGCTTGATCAAGCCTGACCTTCAATCTCACCTACTTCTGGCCGGGCGATGGCACCACCACACGGTGCAAGCCAGTCGGCACGATGAACAGTGCCGCCGGTTGCGGCGCGTAGTCGACTGATATTGCTTCAATTTTGTTCGAGACGTCCCCACCAAGGTTGCCCGACGCGCGCAGCAACAATCCATCGTTGGTCACGCACGCCTCGCCCACCCCGAGTGACGAGCGGACCGTCCATTCCCGGCACGAATACCCCGCCACTGAGGCGCTCTCTCCGGCGATGAAGCCCATCGACGAATTCAGAAGCATGAAACGCTCGGTGTTGGCGCCGAGCGCCAATTCGCTAAAAGCCTGGTGATGCGGCAGGATCAGTGTCACTCGATCAAGCAGCGGGCTGACCAGCACGTAGCCATCGAGCTCGGGCGATAGGACGCGCGCGAGATGCGCTTCAGCCGACAACTGCACGGTCACCAAGGCGGGAGCGGTCTGTTCGCCTGTGGTAACGCGGTATCGGATCTGGGCATCTTTGGTCGCAAACAGAAGGGGCTGTTCCGCGCCATACGCCGGCGCAAGCCGCGCAAGACACGCGGAGGCGATCAACGCGGACCACAATCTCACGCCAAACTCCCACAATCGATACGCACGCCCAACAGCAAAGTCGTATAACACAGCGTCAGATCGATCCAGCGCTTTCGCGGAACAGAGATCATGCACGAACGTCCCACGTTCAGCGCAGGCCAACGTCGTCGCCATGCGGCGGAACACGCAGCCTCCAACGGCTACGGTCGACACCGGCACCTTTATCTTCAACCGATCGTCCGCACGATCGCCGATCAGATTTCGGCGATCAGCCTTCTTGATTACGGGTGCGGAAAGGGGACGTTTCTCGAAGAGATTCGCGCACTGAACTTGTTCACCACACTCTCCGGCTACGATCCGGCCGTAACCGACTTCAGCGCCCGTCCCACGGGAAAATACGACCTTGTCACGTGCCTCGACGTTCTCGACGTCGTTGAACCCGCCTTCCTGAACGCGGTCATGGACGATATCGCGTCGCTCGCGGGGGGCGTTGTCCTTTTTGACTGCCTCACACGACCCCCGTCAGGAAGCCGGTTCAAGCCTCGATCGCCTTTTGTCTGGCGGCAGATCATCGCGGACAGCTTTTTTGTCGACCGCATGGTCGTCGAGTTCGCCGGGATAGACAGTCTTGAACGCGCAATCATCCTGGCGCGGACGAAGCCGCCA
>CAXUIA010000398.1:1391-2386 GCA_964250835.1 uncultured Acetobacteraceae bacterium
CCGCATCTCCGCCACACAAATCGCCCAGCGAGGCAAGGCCCGGCAGGAAAGGGACGTAGCGTCGCCAGCGGTCCACCGATCGGCTGTAGACCGGCTGTCTCGCCTGCCACATGCTCGCCGTCCGCACCACCCGGTCGTTCCGCTCAGGCCGGGCGCAATTCGCATCCCACGTCAGGCCGCAGAACGACAGCAGACGAGCCGTGGTCTCAGCCTGAGATGAAACGAGTGTGTCATAGTCGACTTCAAGGAGCTTGTCCGGCGCGATAACCGTGCGCCAGTGTGCCATCAACATGCGATATCCGGCTTGGTAGATGCGTATGTCGTCCCAGTCGTAGGCCCAGTCCTGACGCGTGGCGAACCGCGCTTGGAAGATCGAGAGCCCCGTTGCCTCCGCGCGCCGACAGCAAAGAACGATCCGCGCGTCGGGCAATGCCGCGTGAATAAACCCGAGCCAAAGGAAGTTGAACGGCAGCTTGTCCGTCACGCGCCGGGCGCTTGGATTGATCTGGCGGAGAACCTCCAGATAGTCTCTCCCGCTTTCGCGCAGGAGCCCGGTCTGGTCTGCCCAACGTTGTGATTGGAGCGAGGCTTGCTCATCCCAGAATGTGATCTCGCCACCGGCGGCGACTTCGGGGTGGCTCGACAAGATCTGCTCAACCAGAGTCGTGCCCGATCGCGGCAGTCCCACGATAAGGATTGGCAGTTCGGACCGGTTGCCCTCATCGTTGCTGCTGATCGAGCGGACCGCCAGTAGATGATCGATCTGGCGACGGAAAGCTTCTCGGTCAAAGCGCCGTTCCAGGCGCTCGATATCGTTGCCGGCCGTAAAATGCTTCGCCGCGCGCTCCCAGTCCTCCAAATCGTCAAACGCCTTTCCTAGAGCGAAATGAAGCATGGAGCGCTCGAAATCGTTCAGGCCAGGACGAGTAAGGACGGCCTGCATCTGGACGACCATCGCGCGGTCGTCGTCCACAAGACGGCGCGCGTGGACCAAC
>CAXUIA010000399.1:0-2382 GCA_964250835.1 uncultured Acetobacteraceae bacterium
GCCCCTGGCGGCGCGCTCGGCGTCAATTCATTCTGTCGTCGGTCATGCCAGGAGGTTCGCGGTGTCTTCAGGACGGCGCAAACCCTTATGTTAGGGCAGGTCCGGGGGCGCTGCCCCCGGCGGGGTTCGGGGCAGAGCCCCGATTGACGGGGAAGCAGTGTGCCTGACGATTTAGCTGGACAGATCGAGCCGACTGAGCTCGCCGATGCGCTGAGCGAACGTTACCTGGCGTATGCGATGTCGACGATCATGTCGCGGTCGTTGCCGGATGTGCGTGACGGCCTCAAGCCGGTGCATCGGCGGCTGATCTACGGGATGCAGCAGCTTCGTCTCGACCCTTCGGCGGGCTTCAAGAAGTGCGCGCGCGTGGTGGGCGACGTGATGGGCAAGTACCATCCGCATGGCGATGCCTCGATCTATGACGCGCTGGTGCGGCTCGCACAGGAATTCGCGGTCCGTTATCCGCTGGTCGAAGGCCAGGGCAATTTCGGCAATATCGACGGCGATAACGCGGCTGCGATGCGTTACACCGAGGCGAGGATGACGGCGGTGGCCGGCGCGCTGCTGGCGGGACTAGACGACGACGCGGTTGATTTTCGGCCGACCTATTCGGGCGAGGACCAGGAGCCGGTGGTGCTGCCGGCGGGCTTCCCGAACCTGCTTGCCAACGGATCGGCGGGAATCGCGGTCGGGATGGCGACGTCGATCCCGCCGCACAATGCGGGCGAGCTGTGCCGTGCGGCGATGGCGCTGATCGATGACCCGGAGGCGAGCACGGCGACCCTGCTGGCGCATGTGCGCGGTCCGGATTTTCCGACCGGCGGCGTGGTGATGGAGGACCAGGCCTCGATCCTTGCGTCCTACGAGACGGGGCGCGGCGGTTTTCGGCTGCGGGCGCGCTGGATGCGCGAGGAGGGCCGTTTCGGGACCTGGGTTGTGGTGGTGACGGAGATCCCCTTCCAGGTCCAGAAATCGCGGCTGATCGAGCAGATCGCGCAACTTCTGGAAGCCAAGAAGCTGCCGTTGCTGGCCGACATACGCGACGAGTCTGATGAGCGGGTTCGGCTGGTGCTGGAGCCGCGGTCACGATCGGTCGAGCCGGCGGTTCTGATGGAGACGATGTTTCGGGCGACCGCGCTGGAGACACGGTTCGGGTTCAACATGAACGCGCTCGGGCCGGATCGCACGCCGCGGGTCATGGGACTGCGCGAGGTGCTTCGGCACTGGCTCGATCACCGGCACGAGGTGCTGATCCGGCGGTCGCGTCATCGAATGGCGGCGCTGGTACGGCGGCTCGAGATCCTGGACGGTTTTCTGCAGGTCTACCTCAACCTCGATGAGGTGATCAGGATCATCCGCGAAGAGGATGATGCGAAGCGCGGGCTGATGTCGGCGTTCGATTTGAGCGAGCTGCAGGCGACGTCGGTCTTGGACATGCGGTTGCGCAGCCTGCGCCGGCTCGAGGAAATGGAGATCCGGCAGGAGCACAAGAAGCTCGATCGCGAGCGGCAGGAGCTGGAGCGGCTGCTGGCGCCGGCGAACTCGCGCGGCCGCTGGAAGCGGGTGCGGGCGGAGATCGAGGTCACGGAAAAAGCGTTTGGGTCCGGCGCGCTCGGGGACCGGCGGACTGAAATCGGAACCGCGCCGGCGCCATTCGAGGTTGATCCGAACGAGCATGTCGAGCGCGAGCGCGTGACCGTGATCCTCTCGCAGCAGGGCTGGATACGGGCGGCGCGCGGCCATGACGTCGATTTGAATGCGCAGCGCTTCAAGGAGGGCGACAGCGCCTACCTGTCGCTCGCCTGCGAGACGACCGATCGGATCAGCCTGTTTGCCGCCAATGGGCGCGTCTACACCTTGCGTGCCGGCGAACTGCCGCGCGGGCGCGGTGACGGTCAGCCGATCCGCACGCTGATCGAGCTCGCGGACGAGCGGGTGGTGACGCTGTTCATGCATGATCCGGGTGTGGCCCGGTTGCTGGCGACGAGCGATGCACGTGGGTTCGTGGTGCCGGGCGCTGAGCTGCTGGCGGAGAAACGGACGGGCAAGCAGATCATCAACGTGCGCGAGGCACAGTCGTTGGTTGTGTGCTTGGCGGTCACGGGCGGGGATCATGTCGCGTCCGTGGGCGAGAACCGGAAGCTGCTGATCTTTCCGGTGGGCGAGGTGCCGGAGTTCGCCCGCGGGAGCGGCGTTGCGTTGCAGAAGTTCAAGGATGGCGGGCTCGCCGACATGCGGCTGTTCACGCTGGCCGAGGGGCTGCCGCCGGGGTCAGGAAAGACGCGGCCGGCGGCGGAACTGCGCGACTGGCTCGGGACGCGCGGTGAGCCGGGACGGCTGGCGCCGCGCAATCTCCTGGAAAACGGGCGGTTTGCTTGACAA
>CAXUIA010000400.1:0-1936 GCA_964250835.1 uncultured Acetobacteraceae bacterium
GCGCGATGGGTCGATCGTCGTCCGGGCCGGTGTTGAGGAGGAGGTCGGCGTCAGTCAGGTCCTCCACCCGGATGTGGGGCACTTCCTCAAGAATGTCTTCGTCGCGCGTGGGGCCGAGGTGGAAGATCTTCCGGCCCAGCGGGGCCAGGAACGGATCGTCGCGGTTCATCAGCAGCGCGCGGGTGACTTCGCCGCTGGTGACGACGTGGTCGTAGGCGGCGTCCGTGATTCCCAGGGCGCGTAGTTGGGCCACGACGCGGTTGGCACGCCGGGGTGCGTTCGACAGCAGGACGATGCGTTTGCCGGCAGCACGGAGTTGGCCGAGGCAGTCGATCGCGCCTGGAAGCGCGTGGACGCCGTCATGGATGACGCCCCACAAATCGACGATAAAGCCGTCGAAATCGTCGGCCAACGCGCGCATGCCGTCGAGATGCCGCATCACCGCTCCCCTGCGAGAAGCTCTCGCGCCAGGCGCGGGAGCAGGGATGGCCCTTCATAGGCCAGCGCGGTGTAGAGCTGCACCAGGTCGGCGCCGGCGTCGAGACGCCTTTGTATGTCGGGCGCGTTTGTGATGCCGCCGCACGCGATGATGACGAGGGGATCGCCGGCGCGGGCGGTGACGGCGAGATCAAGGATTTTGAGCGCGCGAGGGGCGAGCGGAGGGCCGGAGAGGCCGCCTGCCTGGTGATTGTTCGGGTCTTTGAGCGTCGGCGGGCGCGCGATCGTGGTGTTGGTCACGATCAGGCCGCTGGCACAGGAGCCGGCGATGACGCGGACAAGGGTGCGGATCGCGTCGTCGGCGAGATCGGGGGCGAGCTTGACGAGGAGGCGGGCGCCGGCGGGGATGCGTGGAGCGATCGCGGTCAGGATGGCGTCGAGCCGCTGCTCGGTCTGCAGGTCGCGCAGGCCGGGCGTGTTGGGCGAGGAGATGTTGATCACGACGTAGTCGGCGACGCGTGCGGCGGCCTCAACCAGGGCCGGGTAGTCGCGCTCGGGGTCGGCGCCCTCCCTGTTGATGCCGACGTTGAGGCCCAGCGGGACCGTCAGGCGGCCGGCATCGCGGAGATGGCGCAGGCGAGCGACGCAGGCGTCGATGCCGTTGTTGTTGAAGCCCATGCGGTTGATGACGGCGCGGTCGGCAGGAAGACGAAACAGGCGCGGGCGCGGATTTCCGGGCTGGGGACGCGGCGTGACGGTGCCGATCTCGACAAAGCCGAAACCGAGGGCGGCGTAGGCGGCGGGCGCCACCGCGTCCTTGTCGAAACCGGCGGCGAGCCCGATCGGGTTGGGGAAGTCCAATCCCATGACCGTGCGGGCGAGTCGCTTGTCGGACGGTGCCGCCCGCAGCAGGCGCAGCCGGTCGGCGGCCGCGAGTGCTGCGATCGACAGCGTGTGGGCGCGTTCCGGGTCGAGCCGGTGCGCAAGCGAGGTCAGCAGGGTCATCTCAGTGCGAGATGGTGATCCACCGCTCCTCGCGCGACGAGCGTTGGATGGCGTCCACGACGCGCGCGACCTCGTAGGCTTCGCGGAAGTCGGCGTGAACGCGGCCGTCTCCGCCGAGTGCCCGCAGCATCCGAGCGACTTCGATCGTTTTCAGGTCGTTGAAGCCGAGCTGGTGGCCCGGGGCTGGACAGAAGCGGGCGTAGTCCGGGTGGACCGGGCCGGCTTCAATCCGGGTGAAGCCCTGGCGGCCGGGAGCACCCGGTTTGAACAGACGCAGCTCGTTGAAGCGCTCCTGGGTGAACTCGAGCGCGCCGCGCGTGCCGGTGAGCTCGAAGGCGAGCTGCATGGTGCGTCCGGTGGTGATCCAGCTCGCGGTGAGCGTGCCGGACGCACCATTGGCGAAGCGGACGATGGCGTTGGCCTGGTCGTCGACCTGGACCTCGCGCGGACCCGTATTCGTCGGGCGCTGGCGATGGACGGTGTCGAGACGGCC
>CAXUIA010000400.1:1946-2369 GCA_964250835.1 uncultured Acetobacteraceae bacterium
GCGAGACGGCCGCTGACGGCGTGGATGCCGCCGACCAGATGGCGGGCGAAGGAGATGATGTGGCTGCCCAAATCGGCGAGCGCGCCGCCGCCTTCGGGTTCGCAGCGCCAGTTGAACGGAGTTGCGGGGTCGGCCATGAAGCCTTCGGCGTGGATGCCGCGAAAGCCGGTGATCTCGCCGATCTCGCCGACGCTCATCGCGTGCGCCACCTCGCCGAATTTCTGCTCGTAGCCGCTCGACGCCGCCCAGAGCGCGGCGGGGCGCGCGCTGCTCGCCCACCCCATGTGCGACAGGTAGCCGAAGACGCGGGCGCCGTGCCGGTGGACGGCGCGTCCGATCTCCCGAAGGCCGGGGATGATCGTGTCGTCGTAGTTGCACAGCAGCCCGGTGATGCCGGGCGAGGTCGGGTGCACCTGCTGCGAG
>CAXUIA010000401.1:0-2359 GCA_964250835.1 uncultured Acetobacteraceae bacterium
GGTCGGCACGGTCGAAGCCGCGTAGCCGGAGCGCGTCCATGGCTTCGTTCAGCGCGGCCTGGGTCGGGAAGATGGCCTGGACCTCGCGGGCGACGGCGAGGGTGGCGGGCCTGACGGGAGGCTGGTCTGACATGGTCGGGTGTCCGGATGGTGGACTGGTGAACGCACGGCGGGATCGGTTTGTTGCCGCGCCCGTTTTCTGGGCAACCGCATTGCCGGTCAGCCCGTTTCACAGTCACATCGTTACGATCTGTGCCTTTTTTGCAGCATGACGTTACGTACTGGGCATCGACTGAGACAAAGCTGTTTCCGTCCTCATGTCGGGTTTGCAATCTTACCCGTACGGGATGGGTGGTCCGCACCGTCCGCGACGGAGAGTTCCTATGGCTGGGATCAGGGGATGGATGCGCGCAGCGGCGTCGTTGCCGTTGGTGGTCGGCTCGGGTGCGGCGGCGCAGCAACCGCCCAACACCGGAGCCCCGACACAGGGGATCGGTTCGACGGCTTCGGGAAGTTCGCAAACGCCGCTTACGCCGCCCGAAGACTCGGCGATCACGCCTTCGGCGCTGCCGGGCGGAGCGGGGCAGTCCCCCATCGACGTCGAGAAGATCATCGTCGGATCACGGCTCCGGCAGAGCAACCTCAACAGCCCGTCGCCGGTGACGATCGTTTCACGGCGCGACATCGAGAACTCGTCGGCGCAGACGGTCGAGGACGTGCTGCAAAGACTGCCGTCGTCGGGGTCGAGCGGCATCTACCGGACGACCACGAACGGCGGCGAGGGCGAGGAGTGCTACGATCTCCGCAACCTCTACTACACGCGCGTGCTGGTGCTGATCAACGGGCACCGGGTGGTTCATACCGGGATCTTCGGCTCAGATTGCGTGGATCTGTCGAACATTCCGGTGGCGCTGGTTGAGGAGATCCAGATCCTGAAATCGGGCGCCTCGTCGATCTACGGCGCGGATGCAGTGTCGGGCGTGGTGAACATCATCCTGCGCAAGGATTTCACGGGCACGCAGGTCAACGCGGATGGTGGGATTTCCTCGCATGGCGACGATCGCAGCGGGCTGCTGGCGGCGACCGAGGGTTTTGATTTCGACGACGGCAACGGCAACTTCACCGTTGCGGGCGAGGTCAACGACCAGGGTGCGATCCAGCAATCGACCCGGAGCTGGGCAGGGCAGGTGGTGACGGCCGAGCCGGCGCCGGGCGGCAACTACACGTATGGTTCCGGCATCCCGCTGGGCGCGCGGATTTTCGACAGCCCCAATGCGCTCAACCCGCTCGGCCTCAATCAGTATGCCGGCGGCGGTCCGCCGCCCTATGGGCCGTTCACTTCCGCCGACCGGTTCAACTATGCGCCCTATCAGCAGCTGCTCGGCGGGACGCAGACCGAGAACGTCACGTCGACGGGCAACTGGAACCTCAACCCGCACGTCAATCTCTATGACGACCTGTTCTACACTCATAAGGCAGCCTACACGCAGCTCGGACCGCAGCCGGTGACGGGCGGATTGGGCGCCAATCTCGAGCCGGACTTCATCATTCCGGCGGGCAATCCGTACAATCCCTACGGCGAGGATCTGGCACTCTACCGGAGGCTGGGCGAGTTCGGGCCGCGCGAAGCGCTGCCGCACGCCGACACCTATCAGCTGACTTTCGGAACCAAAGGTCTGATCACCGGACATTGGAACTACGATGTGTCCTATACTTACGGGAAGTCGGAGGACACGATCCAGAGCCTGAACGAGGTCAATTACCTGCGCCTCGAACAGGAGGCGGGAGCTCGGCAGACCTTCAACCCGGCGGCGGTGACGCCGGCCGATGCGGTGGTTTACGATCCCTCCGTCTGCCAGTTTCCGTGCACGCTGCAGAACTTCTTCGGGCCGACCTCGATCACGCAGGCGGGCGTGAACTACGCAAACTTCACCGAGCAGTCGGTGGCGACGTTCTTTCTGCGCGACACCAACGCGGGCATCACCAACAACCAGCTGGTTCAACTGCCGTATGGGCCGCTGGGGCTGGCGCTCGGAATGGAGCATCGCGGCGAGCAGGGCTCGTATCACCCCGATCCGCTGGTCTCGAGCGGTGTGACGCTGGAGAACGCGCAGCAGCCGACGCCGGGCGGGTTCAAGGCGACCGAGGTTTACGGCGAGCTGAAGATCCCGCTGCTGGCGAACCTGCCGGCGGCCAAGGATCTCTCGGGCGACATATCCGGGCGGTATTCCAGCTACAATACGTTTGGAGACGCGGAGACCTGGCAGCTCAGCGGCAACTGGACGCCGATCGATGATATACGTTTCCGTGCGGTGCTCGGCACGGCGTTCCGTCAGCCCGGGGTCAACGAGCTGTATGG
>CAXUIA010000402.1:0-2357 GCA_964250835.1 uncultured Acetobacteraceae bacterium
CGAGGGCTTGGCCATCAGGCCGCGCATGCCGGCGAGCTGCTTCATCTGAGCAGGGCTGCCGCGCGCGCCGGAGTGGCTCATCATCCACACGGCATTGGTGGGCTTACCCGGCTTCTGGGTCGAGATCTCCTTCATCATTGCGGCCTGCACCTCATCGGTGCAGCGCGACCAAGCGTCGACAACCTTGTTGTAGCGCTCGCCGGCCGTGATCAGCCCGTCCTGATACTGCTGCTCGAACTCCTTGACCTCGCCCTGAGTGCGCTCGACGAGAACGCTCTTTTCGGCGGGAATGATGAGGTCGTCCTTGCCGAACGACAGACCCGCCTTCGCGGCATGGCGAAAGCCGAGCCCCATCAGCCGGTCGGCGAAGATCACGCACTCCTTCTGTCCGCAATGCCGGTAAACGGCATCGATGACGTCGGACACGTTCTTCTTTGTCAGTTGCTTGTTGATCAGCGCGAACGGCACGTTCTGATGACGCGGCAGGATTTGCGCAATCAGCATACGTCCCGGCGTGGTCACGATGGTCTCGCGACGGCGAACACCGTCCGATCCGATCAGGTCGAGGCGCCCGCGGATCTTGTCGTGCATGCGGATGAAACCTGCATGCAGGGCCGCCTCGATCTCGCCGATCGAGCCGAATGCGGACGCGCCTTTCTCGACGAGGTTGCCCTTGTCGTCGAACTTGGAGTGTTCGGGGGTGGCGCGGAACTCCGCCGTCTCGAGGCTGAGGTAATAGAGACCGAGCACGATGTCCTGGCTGGGCACGATGATCGGCTTGCCGTTGGCAGGGCTCAGGATGTTGTTCGTGCTCATCATCAGCACGCGCGCTTCGAGCTGCGCCTCGAGCGACAGCGGCACGTGCACCGCCATCTGATCGCCGTCAAAGTCCGCGTTGAATGCTGTGCACACGAGCGGGTGCAGCTGGATCGCCTTGCCCTCGATCAGCACCGGCTCGAACGCCTGGATGCCTAAACGGTGCAAGGTGGGCGCACGGTTGAGCATCACCGGGTGCTCGCGGATCACCTCCTCGAGGATGTCCCACACTTCGGGACGCTCCTTCTCCACCATCCTTTTCGCGGCCTTGATGGTGGTCGCGTGGCCGTACTTCTCGAGCTTGGAGTAGATGAAAGGCTTGAACAGTTCGAGCGCCATCTTCTTGGGCAGCCCGCACTGGTGCAGCTTGAGTTCGGGACCGACGACGATCACCGACCGGCCCGAATAGTCGACGCGCTTGCCGAGCAGGTTTTGCCGGAAGCGGCCCTGCTTGCCCTTGAGCATGTCGGACAGCGACTTGAGCGGACGCTTGTTCGCCCCCGTGATCGCGCGCCCGCGGCGTCCGTTGTCGAACAGCGCGTCGACACTCTCCTGGAGCATCCGCTTTTCGTTGCGCACGATGATGTCGGGCGCACGCAGCTCGATCAGGCGTTTGAGGCGGTTGTTGCGGTTGATCACGCGACGATAGAGATCGTTCAGATCAGAGGTCGCGAAACGGCCACCATCGAGCGGCACCAGCGGACGCAGCTCGGGCGGGATCACCGGCACCACGTCGAGGATCATCCACTCTGGCTTGGCGCCGCTTTCGGAAAACGCCTCGATCAGCTTGAGACGTTTGACCAGCTTCTTGCGCTTGGCTTCCGACGTCGTCTCCTTGAGGTCGCCGCGCAGCTGCACCTTCTCGGCATCGCAATCGATGTTCTGCAGGATCTGCTTGATCGCCTCGGCGCCGATGCCGGCCTTGAACCCGTCATCGCCAAACTCGTCCTGCTTGGCCATCAACTGATCTTCGGTCAGCAGCGAATGCAGCTTCAGGTCGGTTAATCCCGGCTCGAGGACCACGTAGCTCTCGAAATAAAGGATCTTCTCGAGCTCCTTCAGCGTCAGGTCGACCATCAGACCGATGCGGCTGGGGAGCGATTTCAGAAACCAGATGTGTGCGACCGGGCTTGCCAGCTCGATGTGCCCCATGCGCTCACGACGCACTTTGGCGAGCGTCACCTCGACGCCGCACTTCTCGCAGATAATACCGCGAAACTTCATGCGCTTGTACTTGCCGCACAGGCACTCGTAGTCCTTGATGGGCCCGAAGATACGCGCGCAGAAAAGCCCGTCGCGCTCCGGCTTGAACGTGCGATAGTTGATCGTCTCCGGCTTCTTGATCTCTCCATACGACCACGAGCGGATCTGCTCGGACGACGCCATCTGGATCTTGATCTGGTCGAAGGTCATCGCCTGGCCGGTTTGGCCGAGGATCTTCATCAGTTCGTTCATCGTTTGCCTTTCAAAGGAAGGCCAGGGCTCTGCCCCGAACCCGCTGGGGCAAGCCGCCCCAGAACCGCATCACTCAGGCGGGTCTG
>CAXUIA010000403.1:0-328 GCA_964250835.1 uncultured Acetobacteraceae bacterium
CGCCTGCCGCTGCCCAGTGACCCGAGGAAATGCCGTCGGATACCGACACACCTTTTCCGCCTTCAATGAGGGGCAGGATGTCGACACCCCCCATCCGGACTGTGTTGATTGCTCTCATGGGAGCCGCTTCCGCCCTGTTTTGGCCTTAGACGAACCGTGCCTGCGTCGTGTTGCAGCAGGCACGGCCGTTCTCGTCAATCAACCGGTTCATCCACGCGCGATCGAGCCCCACCTTTGGGACCAACCTGATCAGTTATATCGGCGCCCGTCGCCTGGTCGACAACACGCATGGACAGCTTGACCTTTCCACGATCATCAAACCCGAGAA
>CAXUIA010000403.1:338-2349 GCA_964250835.1 uncultured Acetobacteraceae bacterium
ACCACGTCGGTGGTTTTGGCAACCCTGCCCTGCGTGAGTTCGCTGATATGAACAAGACCATCGCGCGCGCCCAGGAAATTGACGAACGCGCCGAAATCAGCCGTCTTCACCACCTTGCCGACGTATATTACTCCGACCTCCGGCTCAGCAGTGATGCCGCGGATACGATCAATCGCAAGCTGCGCCTGCTCATCGGATGCGGCCGCAATCTTGATCGTGCCATCATCCTCGATGTCGATCTTGCAACCGGTGGTCTCGACGATCTCTCGAATAACCTTCCCGCCCGTCCCGATGACCTCGCGAATTTTTTCCTTTGGCACCGTGATGGTAATGATCTTGGGCGCCTTGGCCGACACGCCGGTACGCGCGCCCGTCAGCGCCTTGGCCATTTCGCCCAAAATGTGCAACCGGCCGTCACGCGCCTGATCCAGTGCGATCCTCATGATCTCAGGCGTAATGGACGTGATCTTTATGTCCATCTGCAGCGAAGTGACGCCCGACTCTGTGCCCGCCACTTTGAAGTCCATGTCACCGAGATGGTCCTCGTCGCCAAGAATGTCAGACAGCACCGCGTAACCGCGGTCTTCCTTGATCAGGCCCATGGCGATGCCAGCCACCGGACGCGTGAGCGGCACGCCTGCGTCCATCAGCGACAGGGAGGTGCCGCAGACGGTCGCCATTGACGACGAACCATTGCTTTCGAAAATCTCGGAGACGACCCGCATCGTATACGGAAAGGCTTCCTTGCTCGGCAGCAGCGGATGCAGGGCGCGCCAGGCGAGCTTGCCATGGCCGATCTCGCGACGACCGGGCGAGCCCATCCGGCCAGTCTCACCCACCGAGTAGGGCGGGAAATTGTAATGCAGCATGAAGTGTTCGCGATACTCGCCACCAAGCGCGTCGATGACCTGCTCGTCCTGACCGGTGCCCAGGGTCGCGACACAGAGTGCCTGCGTCTCGCCACGCGTGAACAACGCCGATCCATGTGCAAGCGGCAGCACGCCCACTTCCGCGACGATGGGGCGAACGGTGCGAGTGTCCCGCCCGTCGATCCGTATCCCATCGTCTAGAATCGCATTGCGCACGATGTCCGCCTCGAGATGCTTCAAGAGGCTCTTGGCTGCCTCGGCATCAAGGCCTTCAGCGGCCAGTTGCACAGCCACCTCACGCTTGGCCGCAGTAACTTTCTCGACCCGCGCCTGCTTCACGCGCTCCTTATAGGCCTCAGCCAGCGGAACCCTGGCCAGCGTGTCGACACGCTGCCGGAGCGCACGCATCGAGTCTGTTTCTTCAGCGAGCGGCCACGGCTCTTTAGCCGCATGCTCGGCAAGCTCAATGATCGCCTGGATCACCGGCTGGAACGCCCTATGCCCAAACGTTACCGCGCCCAGCATGACGTCTTCTGAGAGCTCGCGCGCTTCGCTTTCAACCATCAGCACGCCTTCGGCCGTCCCGGCAAGGACCAGGTCGAGCGCACTATCTTTGATCTGGCCTCCAGTCGGGTTGAGCACATACTCCCCGCCGACATAGCCGACACGGCAGCCAGCGACGGGGCCAAAAAACGGGATCCCCGACAACGTCAGTGCGGCAGAGCAGCCAATCATGGCAACGATCGCCGGATCATTCTCCAGGTCATGGCTCAGCACGGTCGCGACGACGTGCACCTCGTTGCGAAAGCCCTCCGGGAACAGCGGACGGATCGGGCGATCAATCAAACGCGAATTGAGGATCTCAAGCTCGGACGGACGACCCTCACGCTTGAAAAACCCGCCAGGGATCTTCCCCGCCGCGAACGCCTTCTCCTGATAATTGACGGTCAGCGGAAAAAAATCCTGGCCTGGCTTAACGCTGCGGGCGCCCACGGCGGTGCAGAGCACGATCGTATCGCCATAGCGGGCGAGAACGGACCCATTGGCCTGACGCGCCATCTTGCCGGTCTCAAGGACGAGCTTACGGCCGCCCCACTCCAATTCCTTGCGGTAATAATCAAACATGCGTGGTTCCTTGGCTG
>CAXUIA010000404.1:0-1851 GCA_964250835.1 uncultured Acetobacteraceae bacterium
GTCCAGGGGCAGCGCCCCTGGCTAGGCGCGCCGGCGCGCGCCAGTCGTTGAGAGAACGACGAAGAACAGCAGCGCATACAGTCCGTTGAGCGCCGCGAGCGACAGTGGGACGTGCGGGATGAGGTAGGTCGCGGCGTCGCAAGGCTTGGCGGGGTGCTCGGGCATGTGGGCGAGCTGGTCGGCGATGCTGCCGCCGGTGAAGGTGAGCGCGCGGCAGGCGGGGAACGGGCTTGGCCAGAGAAGCTGCTCGACGCCGACGTGGAAGATGGCGAGGGCTACGGACGCGAGCAGGCAGAGCAGGATCAGGCTGACGGCGAGACGGCCGAAACGGCCGGGCAGGAAGACGCCGATGACGGCGAGCGCGATGATGATGCCGTAGGGCCAGCGTTCGAGCAGGCAGAGCTCGCAGGGAACGATGCCCAGATCGGTTTGGATGAAGCTCGCGATCGCAAGTGCCGCCATGGCGGCGATGCCGGCGCCGGCGGCGATGGTGGGCCAGCCCTGGGCGGCACGGCGTCTGCGTCGTGCGGCGCGGTTCACGGGGTTTGCTCGAGCTCCGACCTGACGGTCGTGGACCGGGCGGTCGTGGACCGGGCGGTCTCGGACCGGGGGGTCTCGGACCGGGCGGTCGCTGACCCGGCGGTCGCGTGGTGATGGTCGTCGCGCAGGGCGGCGAGGAACAGCTTGGCCCAGGCGGAGGCGGTCTCGCGATGGACGGCCTCGTTCATGGTCCTCCAGCGCGATTGCCGTTCGGATAGGGAGAGACGGAGCGCCTGATCGAGGGCTTCGGCGAGCTCGTCGGGATCATGCGGATTGACCAGGATGGCGCCGGGAAGACTGGCGGCGCTGCCGGCGAAGCACGAGAGAACGAGGACGCCCGGGTCGGCTTCGTCCTGGGCCGCCACATACTCCTTTGCAACGAGGTTCATGCCGTCGCGTAGCGGGGTGACGAGACCCACGCGCGCAATCCGGTGAAACCCGGCGAGGATCGGACGCGCCGTCGAACGGGTCAGGTAGCGGAGCGGGATCCAGTCGAACTCGGCGCGCTCGCCGTTGATCCGGCCGGCGAGCTCGTCGAGCTCGCGCCGGAGAGCGCGATACTCTGGGACATCGCCGCGTGAGACCGGCGCAATTTGCAGAAACGTGACTTTATTACGATGCGCGGGGAAGCGTTCGAGGAGCTTGGCGAAACCGCGGAAGCGCTCGGGAATGCCCTTGGAGTAGTCGAGCCGGTCGACGCCGAGGATGAGTGAACGCGAGCCCATACTCTCGATCATGCGCTTGGCTTCGGCCATGCGGAGCGCGCGCTTGGCCTGAGCGGCAAATTCGGTCGGATTGATGCCGATGGGGAAGGTCTCGGCGCGGCGTTCGACCTGCTGCTGCGCAAGAGCCTCATTGAGCTGATCGCGGTCCTGCTCCGTCTGCACACCGATCAGGTCATAGGCACCGAGCGAGCGGACGAGCGCGTCACCATCGGGAAGAGCGGCAAAAAGAGCCAGCGGCGGGAACGGGATATGGAGAAAGAAGCCGATACGGTTGGTGACGCCGAGCGCGCGCAGGGCTTCACCCAGCGGAAAGAGGTGATAGTCATGGACCCAGATGATGTCGCCGGGCTCGATCAGCGGCACCAGGCGTTCGGCGAAGAGCCGGTTGACCTCGTGGTAGATGTCGCGGTCGTCACGACGATATTCCATCAGACCGACGCGGTAGTGGAGCAGCGGCCAGAGGATGCCGTTGGCGAAGCTCTGGTAGAAGCCCCTGAACTCGCGCTCGGTCATGTCGATGGTGGCGAAAGTGACGCGCCCGACCTTTGCGATGGCGACATTGCGTGTATCGGCATTGCCATCGGTG
>CAXUIA010000404.1:1861-2341 GCA_964250835.1 uncultured Acetobacteraceae bacterium
GCCGGACCAGCCGAACCAAATGGCGTCCTGGTCCTTGAGCGCCTCCTTCAAACCGATGGCGAGACCGCCCGCGAGCTGATTGCGTTCACGCGGCGGCGGCACCCGGTTGGAGACGACGATCAGCCTTCCCATAGGTCCGGATCTCCGGCGGCGAGGCGGCGCAGCCACTCGCGGACGTGGGCAGGCTCGCCGAATGCGTCGGGCACCATCAAGCCTGTGCGCTCGACGACGACGCCCTCATGTTCATTGGCGGCACGATCGGCTTCGGTGAGCCAGCCGGCTGGAATAGGCGGAAGTTTGACCTGGGTCGGCGCCGCGCCGGGACGGCGGAAGATGGCACCGTGCTCGGCGGCGACGGCGAGCGGGAGACCGGGAAGGAAATGGTCGATCTGGTCGAGAGGACGCCCGGTCACAATCGCGACCGCCCCGTCGAGGCGGCCGCATAGCTCGGCCAGGCTTTCGCGCAGGCTGTGGGGGACG
>CAXUIA010000405.1:0-1833 GCA_964250835.1 uncultured Acetobacteraceae bacterium
CTGCTAGTTGAAACGTAAAGTATGGGTCGGCAGCGCCTGCACCGTCGTCGAGTGCAGGTTGGTCACCGAGGCCGGTGCGAGATAATAGTCCGGGAGGCTGTTGAGAAAGCTCGCGTTGTAGACTTCGCTCTGCAAGTTCCCGGTCAGCGTCCACTTGGTTCCGAGCGGCCCGAATGCCGGCCGGTCCCAATTGGCCACGAAGCTCGCCCGCTGGTCCTTGGCGCCATTGGGACGATAGATGTCGAAATCCTGTGTGCCCACGCGGAGCGTTCCGCCGAGATCGCCTTTGGGCAGCACGAGGTCGTAAGTGTAGCGCGGCAGCACGTAAGGCAGAACACTGCTGTTGACCGACGTGTTGTTGATCGCCTGGAAGGCGAGCGCGTCTAGCCGCGCAAACGATCCCGCGCCGAAACCCTCCACATAGATCGAACTGCCGAGCACGTCCGCGCCGTAGCCCGGTATCCGGTAGTCGCGCAGATAGTTCGCGTTGGACGCAACGTTGATGTCCGCGCCGTAATGCCAGTGCTCGTTCCACGCCCAGTCGGTATGGAGAAAGAGGTATCCCTCGGGGCTGTTGAGTTGCTGAGACGGAACCGCGACCCGCGAACTGCCCTTGGTCCCCGTGCTCGAGTCATAGGCGACGCCGCCCTGGATGCGCAGTATGCCATTGTTGAAGTCGCGGCGGTATTCTCCACTCAACTGCGGACCGGAGTTGGTGGCCACCAGCGGCACCAGCGTGATGTCCGACGATGGGCCGAAGACGTAGAAGTAGGGAAAGGCCACAAACGTGCCGAGATAGTCGCTGCTGAACGCGATATCCGGGATCAGGAAGCCGCTCTGACGCTTGACCGACGGGTCCGACATCGAAAAGTAGGGCAGATAGAACACCGGGACGCCGAGGACATCCATGTACATGTCCCGGTATTCGATCCGCTTGTGCTCGAGATCCTGCGTCGCGTCATAGGCGCGCAGCTGCCAGAGCGGCCTGTCCTGCGGATGCCGCGCACAGACATTGCACGACGTGTAGATGACCCGTGAAAGGTCATTCACCTTACCCTCGTAACGCCGGACGCCGTTGGCCGCGAGCTTGCCGTTCTCCGACAGCAGCCCGCGCATACCTTTGATCACGCCCTGCTTCATGCCCTGCGTGAGCTCGGCATAGTCGCCAAACATCACCTGCCCGTCGGGCTGCACGATCGAGACATGCCCGCGCGCCGCGGCCACGTTGCTGTTGCGGTCGAACGTCACGCGGTCGGCATGCAGCACGTTGCCGTTCTGCCAAGCCTCCACGTGTCCGGTCGCCGTGATCACCCCACGATCTCGGTCGTAGGCCACGCTGTCGGCCTGAAAAGTCACCGGTGCATTGCGATCGCCGGTCGACTGTCCGCTCGCGAGTTTGGCAAGCTGCGCGTGAGCGGGAGCGTTGGAGCCGATCAGGGCCAGCAGAACCCGGATGGCCGCCCGATGAATGCGGCCGGCCATCAACCATCCTCCAGATGCAGCAGCAGGGCAAGCGAGCACAGCAGACCCGCGACCGCCGGTGCCCATGCCGCGAGCACCGCCGGAAGCGCCCCCGACTGGCCGAACTGCTGCGCGATCTTGGAAATCGCGAACAGTGCGAAGCCCGCGCCGATGCCGCTGCCGATCATGTTGGCGACACCGCCACGCCGGGCCGGCCGCATGGAGAAGCCCGCCGCCACCAGCGCCATCGTGCCGGCGAGCAGCGGCAGCGCCAGCAGCGCCTGAAAATGCAGGCGATGCCGGATCGCCGAAAACCCGGAGCGCTCCAGGAGCGCGATGAACCCGGGCAGCGCCCACACCGACAGAGTATCG
>CAXUIA010000405.1:1843-2338 GCA_964250835.1 uncultured Acetobacteraceae bacterium
AGCCGGATCATCTGCCCGTCTCGGTCGGCACGATGATCCGGCTTGATCGTGCGCGCGTCAGCGAACAGCCACGACTGTCCCTGCAGGGAAGCCCGCTTGGCTTCGACCCGAAGCAGCAGGTGGTCCGCGCCGTCGAGACGAAAGACGCTCACGTCGTCCGCATTCAGCCGCTTGCCACGCAGTTGCACATGCTGCGCATGCATGATGGCGACACCGTCACCGACGAGCGCGTGGTCCGATTGCCGCAGCCAGAGTTGTCCGCCTGCCAGCGCCACCTGGCTCGGCGTCGATTTGAGGTAGATGTCGTCGAGGGCCTGTGCACGCGCATACATCAGCGACGACAGCGGACTGACCACTCCGGTCGCAAATGCGCCGATCATCATTGCGCAACCCAGCGGCGCCGCGAGAAATTGCCAAGCGCTGACCCCCGCCGCCCGCGCCACGATCAACTCGCTCGACCGCGTCAGCCGCCAGAACGCGACAATGCCCCCCAGC
>CAXUIA010000406.1:0-2325 GCA_964250835.1 uncultured Acetobacteraceae bacterium
ACGCCGGCACCCCGCAATCGGCCTTGCTCGCCGGCGCCGACCTGCGCGCTCTTTCCGACAGCATCGGCCTGCCGCCGCTTCCCGAAATCGGCGTCGTCGTGCTCGGCCGCAGCACGCCCCTGACCTCGACCGCCGCCGAACTGGCCAAGGCCATCGTGACCCAGACCGACATCCTCCGCCATCGGCTTCCCGGCTGACTTGCTCCGCCCACCCCGCGCGCCTACGTCGATCGCGAAACCATCGGAGCACACCATGTCCTTCAGGGTCGCCGTCGTGGGCGCAACCGGCGCCGTCGGACGCGAGCTGCTTCGCACGCTTGCCGAGCGCGCCTTTCCGATCGCCGCCATCGCCGCCGTGGCATCCGGCCGCTCGACGGGTCAGGAGGTCTCCTTCGGCGAAGACAAGGTGCTCAAGGTTCAGAACCTCGACCGTTTCGACTTCAGCGGCTGGGACATCGGCCTCTTCAGCCCAGGTGCTGCCATCTCCGCCGTCCACGCTCCGCGCGCCGCCGCATCTGGCTGCCTGGTGATCGACAACACCAGCCAGTTCCGCATGGAGCCTGACGTCCCGCTCGTCATCCCCGAGGTCAACCCGCAGGCGCTGGGGAAAATCCGGCGCAACATCGTGGCCAACCCGAACTGCTCGACCATCCAGATGCTGGTGGCACTCAAGCCGCTGCACGACCTCGCCCGCATCCGCCGTATCGTCGTCGCGACCTACCAGTCCGTCTCCGGCGCCGGCAAGGAAGGGATGGACGAACTCTTCACCCAGACCAAAGGCAGCTTCGTCAACGACGCTCCCACCATCGCCCAGTTCACCAAGCAGATCGCGTTCAACGTCATTCCGCACATCGACAACTTCATGGACGACGGCAGCACCCGCGAGGAATGGAAAATGGCCGTCGAGACGCGCAAAATCCTCGATCCCGACATCGCCGTGCAGGCCACGTGCGTGCGCGTCCCGGTCTTCATCGGCCACGCCGAGGCGATCACCGTCGAGTTCGAGCGCCCCATCACCCTCGAACAAGCCCGCGCCGCGCTCCGCCGCGCCCCCGGCGTCGTCCTGCACGACACGCGCGACGACGGCGGCTACGCGACCCCGATGGAAACCGCGGGTGAAGACTCGGTCTATGTCAGCCGCCTGCGCCTCGATCCAACCGTTCCGCACGGCCTGTCGCTCTGGTGCGCCGCCGATAATCTCCGCAAGGGCGCGGCACTCAACGCCGTGCAGATCGCCGAGCTGCTCGCACAGCAAGGCAAGCTGAAAGTCGGGGCTCTGCCCCAGACACCACAAAGAGCAGCTGCCCTCGGAACCCTGGATCATCAGGCGGCTCACCCCACCACATGAACCGGCTGCGAGTAACGTTGCAGCAGCGGGTAACCGTTCGCGCCTTGGGCCCCGAGTAACCCGGTGCCGTCGTTCCTGGGCGAGGGCTAGTCGAGCGGCCGCCTCACCGCTACGATGGTGTCTCACACTGTGAGACACCGGGTTACACCCGCGCCATGGCCAATGCGAACCCGTCAACGACGCTGACCGGCACCATTGACATCTTGGCGGGCCAAATTGTCTCTGAACCCGGCCCGACGACCATCGGCGCGGTCGAGGATTTCGGGCCCCTCATCGAAGGCGCGGGCACCTTCGAGACCGCCGGCTCCACCACGCTTGTCACCGGCGGCATCGTCGACCTTTACATCGGCGACGGCCTCACCTGGATCAACACCGGCACCGTCGACGCGGGCGGCGCGATCGAGTTCGGGCTCGGCACCGGCGACACCAACACCATCGTCAACCAGGTCGGCGCCACCTTCGCCCTCACCACCGACGCCGGCATCACCGAACGCATCCTGGTCAGCGGCGCCACTGCGACGGTCACCAACGACGGTCTCCTGACCAAAACCGGCGGCACCGGCACCGCCACCATCGCCGCCGCCATCAACAGCATCGGCACCGTCCAGGTCACCGACGGCACCCTGGCCTTCGCCGCCGGCGGCAACATCGCGGGCTTTCTCGACACCGCCAGCAACGCCGCCATCGCCTTCACCGCCGGCCGCTTCACCCTCGCCAACGTGGCCGTGGGCGCCAACCTCGTCATCGGCGGCGGCAGCGTCACGATAACAACCCCGACCGCACTTCCCGGCAGCCTGACCGAAACCGCGGGCACCCTCACGGTCGCTGCCAACAGCACCGCCTCCGGGGCCTTCACCGCCACGAACGGCATCGTCGCCATCGATGCTGGCGACACCCTGATGCTGACCGGCTCCGTCACTCTCGGCGCCAACGAGCTCAACCCCGACCTCGCCGGCCCCGGCACGCTCGCCACCACCC
>CAXUIA010000407.1:0-726 GCA_964250835.1 uncultured Acetobacteraceae bacterium
CCACCTCATCCAGGTCGCATTATCAAGCATGACTGCCTTGATGCGTTAAACCTGAGTGTGACGGCCGGCGCCCGGGCGTTGGGCGTGTCGCGCAACGCGTTGTCGGAGATCGTGAACGAGAGGCGCGGCGTCTCGCCGGAGATGGCGATACGGCTTGCGAAGGCATTTGGCAGCACGCCGGAAACCTGGGCCGGGCTTCAACTGGATTTCGATATGGCTGAGGCCGGCAAAAAGGCGTCATCGATAAAAGTCGCCCGCGTTGAACGGGCAATCAAAGGCGCGGATAGCTGAACGCGAGACAGGTTCACCGCATGATACAGACGTAAGCGCCCGGTCTGCGCCGTGTAGCCGTATACGGTTCGTCGTTTGCTTACCGTCTTGGTGCTCACCCTACTGTAGCATTGCTTCGAGTAGGATAATCAACTCGTCTGCGGTGGGTGTATCGCGTCCATCATCTATACCGAGGAATGCCATCGCAGGCGTATAGAGCGAGCCGTCCTCCGGGTCGGTTCTTAGTGCTTTTATGAGCAGCGGAAGTACGCGTCTGTCAGAGCGCTTTGCAAGCCCACACAAGGCCTCGTATCGAGTATCTGAATCGGGATCGTTAAGACGGCCACTCAAGGCTTCCCGAATCTCCGATGTGTCGGAATCTCCCAGCTCACCAAGGCCAAACGTTGCCCAATCTCGAACGTGTGCGTCTTCGTCGGTGGTTAGTCGTATCAGTGT
>CAXUIA010000407.1:736-2323 GCA_964250835.1 uncultured Acetobacteraceae bacterium
GTTCGGCACGCCCTCCCAACGCAAACGCTACCGCGTGTCTTACGTCTGGATCTGCATTCCTAGAAATACTGATGAGAGCTTCCGTGCCACGCGAGTCGCCAAGATGCCCGAGTGCGGAGGCTGCGGCTTGGAGGACGCGTGGGTCGGTGTCTGGGGCTATAAGTTTGATGACAGCATTCAGACGGTCATCCAGAAAGGTTTGCCCAGGGGATCCGAGCTGTCCAAGGATATCGGCCCCTCTCGCGCGAGCACGCGGATCATCTGAGGCTACGAGACCCAGTGCACGATCTAGAACCTCTCGGCTACCAATCCGGTGTAGTGCGACCACAGCGTCCCAATCGCCGCAACCATCATCGCGGGTCCAATCCGTCGCCGCGGTAATCAGCTCAGGGATAGATCGGGTTACGTCGTTCACTCGCGCCGACCCAAGTCACTTCGATTAAATCCACTATTCTCGCTTGAGGCCCACGGCAGCAATTCATGAATCTTGTTAATTGTATGTCCCTCGGCGATCTTCGTAAGAACGTCGCGCAGATAGGTTTGTGGGTTCACGTCGTTTAGCTTCGCTGTGCGCACGATGGTGTAGATTGAAGCAGCTCTTTCTCCGCCCGTGTCGGAACCTGCGAACAGATAATTCTTCCGGCCGACGGCGATGCAACGCATAGCGTTCTCGGCAATGTTGTTGTCGATCTCCAGCCGTCCGTCGGTGACAAATCTCGACAATGCTTCGCGCCGATTAAGCGCGTAGCGGAACGCCTCGGCCAGGTTGGACTTCGCCGATAGCTTTGCGACCGTGGCATTTGCCCAGGTGAACAAGTCGTCCAACAGAGGGGCTAGTTCGCGGCGCCGTTCTACCCGCTCGGCGATGGGCGCAAAGGCTGCGCGCGCTTCGATGGCGTAGATAGCGGCAATCCGATCCAGCGCCTGCTTGGCTGTTGGGGATTTGTGTTGCTCCCAGTCGTCGAAAAATCCGCGGCGCGTGTGCGCCCAGCACGCCACCTCCGTGATCGGGCCGGGCTTGGTGCGAGCTGGGCCGTATAATTTTTCAAACCCCGCATAGGCATCTGCCTGGAGCAGACCAGTGAAGCCCGCCAGATGCGCCGCCGGATGCGCACTGGTGCGATCGGGACTGTAGAAGTAGGCGACCGCTGGAGGGGCACCGCCGCAAAAGGGCCGGTCATCGCGCACATACGCCCAGAGTCGACCGGTCTTGGTCCGCCCGAGGCCGGGGGAGAGCACCGGAACCGTCGTGTCGTCGCCGTGGATCTTCTCGGCGGCGAATACGTGCGCGCGGATGGCGGCCACAATCGGGTCGAGCAGCCACGCCGCCTGGCCAACCCAGTCGCACAGCGTGGAGCGGTCGAGTTCCAGACCCTGGCGGGCGTAAATCTCGCATTGTCGATACAGCGGCAGGTGATCGCAGTATTTCGAGACCAGGAGATGCGCGAGCATGGCGGGTGTGGCGCGGCCACGCGGCGTCGGCATCGCCGGTGCTGGTGCCTGTGTGATGGCATCGCAGGCCTGGCAGGCATATTTGGGCCGCACATGGCGGATCACCTGGAAGTGGCCCGGCACATAATCCAGCAC
>CAXUIA010000408.1:0-2309 GCA_964250835.1 uncultured Acetobacteraceae bacterium
GAGTTGGGCCTGGCGCAGGAGCTCAGCGAGTTGCATCGGTCCGCACGGCCGGCTCGAGGGAGGCCACGCCTTCGCGGCCGGCGCGCTTGGGTTTGCGGGTGGTCACACGGCCCTCTCCCGGATCGCCCGGGTCGTTGCCGGGTCCGAGCACGCGTTTGCCGGAGGGCGGCTGCGGCTGCAGCGGCATGTCGATGGAGGCCTGCACCGCGTCCGCCTCCGCGCCGTCGGTGACGGGAAACAGGCCGAGCATCGGAGCGGCGCGCGCGATGATCCTGGCGGCCGTGGGTGCGGCGTTCCACGCGGCCGTGGTCCAGCCGTGCGTTTCGGCCGTCGCTTTGGGGTCGTCGAGCATGACGTAGACTGCGTAGCGCGGGGCGTTCATCGGGAACACCGATGTAAAGGCGGCGATGTTGGCGTGCTTGAGGTAGCCGCCGTGCGGGCCGATTTTTTCGGCGGTCCCGGTTTTGCCGCCGAGGAAGTAGCCCGGCACGTCGGCGGCCTTCACCTTGCTGACCGTGCCTTTGGTGACGACCAGGCGAAGCAGCTTGCGCAGCGTGGTCGAGGTCTGCTCGGTCATCAGGCGGGTGCCGCCGACCGGGCCGTCGGGCTCGGCTGCGCCTTCGGGACGCGCCTGCAGAGTGGGGGTGATCAGCACGCCGCCGTTTGCGGTTGCCGCCGTGCCGCGGACGATGGAGAGCGGCGGTTCGGCCACACCGTGACCGAAGGCCACGGTCATGATCGTCGACTGGCCCCAGCTTTTTACCGACGGGATGATCGGAAAGGCGCTTTCGGGCAGCTCCACCGGAGCACGCCGGAAGAAGCCCATGTTGCGCAGCCATTCCTGCTGGCGCGCGGCGCCCACGTCGAGGGCGATGTGGGCAGCGGCAGGATTGGACGAGTAGGCGATCGTCTCGGCCAGCGTCAGCCAGGGCGCGAAATGGTCGGTCTTCATGTCCGAGATCGTGAAGCGCCCGATATGGATCGGACGCGACGAAAACCGGTCCCAAACATTGGCGACGCCGTCCGACAGCGCCATCGCGGCGGTCTGCAGCTTAAAGGTCGATCCGGGCTCGTACATGCCGGTGACCGCGCGGTTGAAACGCGCCTCGGGATCGGCGCGGCCGAAATCGTTGGCGTCGTAGTCGGGCAGCGAGACCATGGCGATGATTTCGCCGGTGCGCACGTCCATCACGATCCCGCAGGCGGTCAGCGCGTGAAAGTTCTGCTCGGCCCCGAGGAGTTCGTCGCGCACGACGGCTTGGACGCGGACGTCGAGCGAGAGGCGCAGCGGCTCGATCGTCGTGGTCAGTTTCTTGTCGAAGTATTTCTCCACGCCGGCGACGCCGTGGTCATCGATGTCGACCGCACCCATGACCTGCGCCGCGGTGCGGCCGAGCGGGTAGCGCCGCTTCTCGCCCGGCTCGAACTCGATGCCCGGAATGCCGAGATCGTTGATCGCCATTTCCTGATCGGGGGTGATCTCGCGCGCGAGGTAGACGAAGCGTTTGGCTTCGGTCAGCCGCTTCACGGTTTCGCCCATGTCGAGCGCGGGCAGGATGTCGTGCAGCTTGGCGGCAACCACATGTGGGTCGACGATCACGCGCGGGTCGGCATAGACGTTGGCGAGCGGCAGCGAGATCGCGAGGATCTGGCCGTTGCGATCGGTAATGGTGGCGCGGCGCGTCTGCGGCATCATGCTGGCCGAGAGCGATGGGCCGTCGAGGCTGTCGGGCGGTGCCACGATCGGCACGAGCGGGGTGATGTCGCGCTCGGGAACAGCGGCGGGCATCAGGACGGTGGCGAGAGCGAGCTTGATTGCGACGAGGCCGAACAGGCCCGCGAAGCCGGCGGCGGTCGCGAGCAGTCGGACTCGCATGGTCTCGAGACGTGCGCGCTCGGCGAGGTCCTGGTCCGTTACGCGGACATGGACTTCGGGGCGCCCTCTGTCCGAGAGGCTGCCTCCGCCGAAGGGGATCCCTTTCAACGCGGGGCCATCGGAGGTGGCGGCGATGAATGCGCCATGCCGAGCGCCGAGCCGCTGAAGGGCGCCGCCGGGTGCCAGGCGCCGGAGAAGACCGGTGCCGGGGCGTAGGCCACGACCGGACGCACGAGTGACTGGGTGATCGGCATCCGCGACGCGTCGGCGTAGAGGGTGCGGCGTGGGACCGGCGCGTGGCGGACGCGGGCGGCGACGTGGACGACGGGCGGCTTCGGCGCGGGGGCCTTGATGACGGCGCTGGCGAGGAGGATAGGGGCGCCGGTGACGGGTGCCGCCGTGAGCGCGGGCGGAGCAGGCGGTCCGTACATCT
>CAXUIA010000409.1:0-2294 GCA_964250835.1 uncultured Acetobacteraceae bacterium
CCAGCCGGCGCTGCGCCCCGTACGGCAGCGCGCCCGCCGGATCGTCCGCACGCCCCAGCAGTCCCGTCGCCTCCAGCCAGACCCTTGCCCGCGCGACCGCGTCCCCTTCCGCCCGCCTGTATCCGCCCAACCCCAACACGGCGAGCAGCCCCGAAGCCACCGATGGCATCAGCGCGTTGTGCTGCGCCACCAGCAGGTTCTCCAGCACTGTCATGCCGGCAAACAGCCGTATGTTCTCAACCGTTCGCGCGACCCGCGCCCGCCGCGCGATCCGGTGCCCGGCCATCCGCTCCAGCCGATGCACCGCCCCACTCTCCGACAGACGAAGCGCCCCGCCGCTCGGCCGGTAGAACCCCGTGATGCAGTTGAACACGGTCGTCTTGCCCGCCCCGTTCGGTCCGATCACCGACGTGACCTCGCCCGAACGCGCGGCAAAACTCAGCTCTGCGACCGCCGTGAGCCCACCAAACCGCATCGTGAGCCCGTCCACCTCCAGGAGTTCAGCCACGCCGCTCAGCCACGTCCTTGCGCCACCAGCTCCGCCGCGATCTCCCGCTCCTGCCCGGAAAGCGACACCGACGGGCGCCGCCCCGAGACCAGCCCGCGCGGCCGCACGATCATCATCACCACCAACCCAAGCCCAAAAATCAGCATCCGGTAGCGCCCGAAATCCCCGATCACCGAGCCAAGCGCCCCGCTTGACTGGTCGAGATGGCTCAGCAGGTCGCGCAACAGCTCGAGCCCGCCGATCATCACCACCGCCGCCAGCGCCACCCCGAGCTGGCTGCCCAACCCGCCCAGCACCACGATCGCGAGCACGGTCGCAGACTCGATGAAGGTGAAGCTCTCCGGGCTCACGAACGCCTGCCGCGTCGCGAAGAACGCGCCGGCAAAGCCGCCGAACGCCGCCCCCATCGCGAACGCCGTCAGTTTCGTCACCGTCACATTGATCCCGAGTGACCGGCACGCGATCTCGTCCTCGCGCAGCGCCTCCCACGCCCGCCCCAACGGAAGTCGGCGCAGACGCAGCGTGACCCAGTTCGTCAGCAGTGCGAGCCCCAAGATCACGTAGTACAGATAAGCCACGCGCTGCGTCGTGTTGAACGGCAGCCCGAAGAAACCGGCGAACGTGTCGCTGCCGCCCGACGCCGAGAAACGCAGCCCGAACAGCGTCGGCCGCGCAATCCCGGAAATTCCGTTCGGCCCGTTCGTCAGGCTCGACCAGTTGTTGATCACCACCCGCACGATTTCGCCGAACGCGAGCGTCACGATCGCCAGATAGTCGCCGCGCAGCCGCAGCACAGGAAACCCCAGCAGCGCGCCGAACGTCGCCGCCAGCAGTCCAGACAGCGGCAGGCAGGTCCAGAAACCCAGCCCGTATCGTGTCGACAGCAGCGCGGTCCCGTAAGCGCCGACCGCGTAAAAAGCCACGTAGCCAAGATCGAGCAGCCCCGCGAGCCCGACCACGATGTTCAGTCCCCAGCCCAGCATCACGTAGGTCAGCACGACGATCCCGAGATCGATGAGATAACGGTCGCCCACCACCGGCAGCAGAACCGCCGCGACCAGAAGCGCCGGCGCCAACGCCCATCCCACCCGTGGCCACGCAACCCGCACGCGCCAACCCCGTAGGAGACTGCCCGCAATCGCGAGCCCCACCAGCACGCACACGGCAATCGGGCGCCAGGCCAGCACCAGCGACGCGGCACCCGGCTCCATCCGCAGTCCAACGATCGGCAGGAACAACCCGGCCGCGACCAGTCCGGCCAAACCCGCCCGGCGCAGCGCGCTCACACCTTTTCCACGTCCGCACGCCCGAGCAGCCCCGTCGGCATCACGATCAGCACCAGGATCAGGATCGAGAACGCCGCCACGTCCTTGTACTGAGCAGGCCCGTATGCCGACCAGAACGTCTCGATCAGCCCGATCAGCAGACCGCCTAGCACTGCCCCCGGCAGTGAACCGATCCCGCCGAGGACAGCCGCGGTGAACGCCTTCACCCCGGCGAGAAATCCTATGTAGAAATCAATCACCCCATAACGGAGCAAATACAAAAGCCCCGCCACCGCCGCCAAAGCAGCTCCGATCACGAACGTCAGGCTGATCGTCCGGTTGGTATCGATCCCGAGCAGCCCCGCCATCCCGATGTCCTGCTCGCACGCGCGCATCGCGCGGCCGAGCGGCGTTCGCGTGACCAGCCACGTGAACATCCCCAATACGGCGAGTGTGGTCACCACCACCGCGATCTGCATGAACGTCAGCTGCACCGCAAACCCGCCCTGACGCATCAGCGT
>CAXUIA010000410.1:0-1443 GCA_964250835.1 uncultured Acetobacteraceae bacterium
CTCGACGACATGCCCCGCCTCGCGCAGCCCTTTTGAGACAAAGCCGCCGACCGTGGGATCATCCTCAACGAGCAGGATTCGCATGGCCCTTAATCACTCTCGGTATGTCATGACAGCTTCTTCATACGGCAGGCGGCCGGCAAGAGTGGCCTACGGCGGCGTGAACTCGCCGTTATCCTTATTCGCCATGCTCGGCCGGCCGTCGTCCGACGATCACCGGCAAGTCTGAGGACTTGCCGCGACGAAGCCCCACAAGGCGGATCGAGCTGCCGGGCACTACCCACAACACGGCTGATCCCCCTGCGGGGTGCCGCGCGCGCGACGGCTTGTAAAAGCCCGCGCGCGCTGCCGACTTGATCCCCGTCCACCGAGGTCACCGCATCGCCCGGCTTCAGCCCTGCTTTCGCCGCCGGTCCTGACCGGTCCACGGACGCGATCACCACACCGCCATCGCTCCCATCGCGCACCGTCACGCCGAGCCAACCGCGGTCAATATGTCCCTTGCTCCGCAATTGATCGACGATCGGCGCCACGATCTCGCTTGGAATTCCAAATCCGATCCCGACCGAGCCGCCGGTCGGCGATACGATCGCGGTGTTAAGCGCCACCACCTGGCCCGCCATGTTGAACGACGGACCTCCCGAGTTGCCCGGGTTGATGGGGGCGTCGAGCTGCAGGAAATCATCGAACGGCCCAGCCCCGATGTCGCGCCCGCGCGCCGAGACGATGCCCGCCGTGATCGAGGACCCGAGCCCGAATGGGTTGCCGGCAGCCAGCACCCAGTCGCCCACCTCGACTGTCCGGCTGTCTCCCCAGGTCACGAACGGCAGCGGCGAGGTGCTGTCGACCTTGATGACGGCGATGTCGGTCAGTTCGTCGCTTCCCAGCACGTGCGCCGGAAGCTGCTTCCCACTGGCTAAAGACACGACGATCTTATCGGCCGACCCGACGACGTGATTATTCGTCACGATCACGCCGCTCGGATCGACGAGGAAGCCCGAGCCGGCCCCGAGCACGACCTCGCGCCGCGCCCGCAACCGGTCGCGGAATTGTTTTTCGAACGGCGTCCCACGCAGAGCCGGGGGGACGTTGACGTCTTGATCGGAGGCGACGCTTTCGGTGACCGCGATGTTGACCACCGCCGGCACGACCCGTTTGGCAAGCGGTGCGAATGTGAGGGGACCACTGGTCACGAGCGGTGCGGGAAGATCGGCCGCAAACGCCGGCACGGCCGCGAGCAAAGCCAACCCGGCGAGGAGGATCTGGCGAATCGGTGTGGTCCTAAGCGGTCGACGGATCACTAGCATAAAGGCGGAAGCCTCTGCCCCTGGACCCCGCTGAGAGCAGCGCCCCAAGGCCGCATTACGTCAACCAGGGCCATTCGGGCCACGCATGTTTGGGATAACGGCCGCGCATGTCCCTGCGTGCATCCAGCCAACCATT
>CAXUIA010000410.1:1453-2289 GCA_964250835.1 uncultured Acetobacteraceae bacterium
CGGCCGCCCCGCGGGAGAGAGCAGGGCGAGCGTCAAAGGAACGCGCCCGCCGGCCAACTCCGGCGTTTGATCCAGCCCGTAAAACGCCTGCGCACGCGCGCTCGCGGTCGGCACACCGCCACGGTAATCGACGGCCGCCCGACCATGCGCCAGCTCGATGTGCATCGGTAACGCACGGTCCAGTGCTTGCTTTTGCGCCGCTGACATCTGCGCCGCCAGAACGCTCCGCACGTCGACCCGCCGGAGATCGGCCAGCCGGTTGATGCCAGCCTGTGCAATCGCTTGGGCAAAGACAGCCTTCACCGACGTCGAAAGCGCCGCGTCCGACAGGTCCGGCAACTCCGGGTCGAGCAGAGCTCGGGCGAGTGCCACCCGCGCCTGCAGGTTGCGGGCCTCATCCGTCCAGTCTAGCAGGGTGTCGAGCCGGTCGGATGCCGCGCGCGCAAGATGTGACGCAGCCTCAACCGGCTCGGCCGCGAGCAGCCGGTCCTCCAGGATCAGCAGTCCCAGCCGCCTCCGATGCCGGTGAAACGCCGTGCCCGTCACCGGGTCGACCCCGCTCTCGACCGAGAGCATTGTGCGCGCGAGCAGACCTGCCGGCAGCGACGCCGGATCGAGCCGGGCTGCGAGCGTGATCCGCGTCGACCTCCCCAAATGCAGCCCGGCCGCCACCAGAAGCTTGTCCCGCGCCATCGGATCGTTGGGCGAAAGCGAGGCGCTGCCGCCGCCCGACAGACGAAAGCTTCCCGCGTCACCTCGGCCTTGCGCCACGCGATCCGGAAATGCCGCCGCCAGCAGCGTTCCCGGATCGCCGCCCGCCCGAGCGTCCTCAACCC
>CAXUIA010000411.1:0-2283 GCA_964250835.1 uncultured Acetobacteraceae bacterium
CACGACCTCGTGGCCATGACGCGCTAGCCTGACGCTGATGTTTCCGCCCATCCGGCCGAGGCCGATCACGCCAATCTGCATGTTCTTCTCCGCATGCGGGTCCGGGGGGGGTGCCCCCGGCGGGGTTTGGAGCAAAGCCCCAAGATCAGATAGCCGACGCGACCGCGCTGGCGAGTTTGTCCAAGCCGGACTTAAGGTCACCTTTGACGTGCACGCGCAGCGCGCGACGGCCACGTTCGCTCAGCACGTCGAAGTCACCGCGCGCCTGCGCCGCCTTGACAACGCCAAACGTGTATTTGGCGTCAGGAACAGGGAGATCCTTCACGTCATCGGCCGTGACCTGAAGAAACACGCCGCTGTTTGGGCCGCCTTTGTAGGCCTGACCCGTCGAGTGCAGGAACCTGGGGCCGAACTCGGCGGTGGTGGCGAGATGTTTCTTGTCGCGTATGCCGAGGCGGACATGTTCGATCCAGGCGCGCGTCTCGGCGCTCCGCTCGATATAGGCGAGGATGCCAACATAGTCGCCCGCCTGCGCGCGCGCAAAATGTTCTGACAGGATCGAGTGGATGTCGCCGCTGCCGAGCGCCTTGGCGTTGGCCTCGTCGGCAAAGAAGCTGAAGCCGCCATCGGTCGCGAAAGGCGCCTCGTCGGGAAGCTTGCCGGAGCTGTTGTAGGCGTCAGTCAGCTTCTTGGTTTCGATCTTACTTGCTTCCACGTCCGGCTGGTCAAAGGCGTTGATCCCCAGAATGGACCCTGCGACCGCGGTCGCCACCTCCCAGCGGAAGAACTCCTGCACAATGTGCAGTTTGCTCGGGAGATCGATCGTCACCACCGGCTGGCCGGCTTTCGCCAGTGCTTCGACCGCCTTGTCCTGATCCGGATCGGGAGTATCGCGCAGTCGGAGATGAGCAAAGACGCGGTCATGGCCGTAGACGCTCGGGGCACCGAGCGCCTCGTTCTCAATCGGGATCAGTCCGTGACCCTCCTTGCCGGTGCTTTCGGCAAGGAGCTGCTCGAGCCAGGCGCCCATGTCGGCGATACCGGGGGAAGCGATGATCGTCACTTTGTCGCGTCCGAACTTGGTGGAAGCGACGCCGAGGACAGTGCCCAGCAGAACGCCGGGATTTTGCTGCGGCGGGACCGAGTCCGCGCACGAACGCGCCATCAGGAGACCCGTCTCGAGGAATCTGCGGACGTCTACACCGGCGGCAGCGGCTGGCACGAGGCCAAAGTTCGACAGCACCGAGTAGCGGCCGCCGATGCCCTTGTCGCCATAGAAGATGTGGCGGAAACCGTCGGCTTTGGCGACCTCCTCCATATGCGAGCCCGGGTCGGTCACGGCGACGAAATGCTTGCCGGCGGCCTCACCAAGCGCGTCGCTCGCCACCTTGAAAAAGTAGGCTTTCAGGATGTTGGGCTCGAGCGTTCCACCCGATTTGGAACTGACGATGAAGAGCGTTTTCTTCAGATCGATCTTCGATTGAAACGTAGCGATCTGCTGCGGATCGGTGCTGTCGAGCACGAGCAGCTCCGGATAGCCACCGCGATGGCCAAACGTCTCGGCGATGACCTCAGGGCCGAGACTTGATCCGCCCATGCCAAGCAGGAGAATATGGCTGAAGCCCGCCTCCCGCACGTCGCGTGAAAAGGCTTCGAGTTCTTCGACGTGGGCGAGACGCTCATCGATCACGTCTAGCCACGCGAGCCACTTGCCTTCGTCCTGTCCGGTCCAGACGGAGGCGTCGCGCAGCCAAAGCTTGCGGATCTTGCCCGACGAGCGCCACCCGTCGAGGCTCGTCTTGACCGCCTCGTCGAGATCCTTGGGCAGGCGAAGCGTCGTCTTGGTGATCGCGTCACCGATCAGCGCGGTGCGCTTGTCGGCGACCGCGCCGAGAAGCGCATCAAAGGCGTCGGCGAAGGATTTGACTCCTTCATCCACCAGCGTCTTGGTGACGCCCGCGAGATCAAGGCCGAGACGCTCGGCCTCGGCGAGAACATGGCGCGCGCCATCAAGATCTTCGGTCAACGACATCCGGACATGACCATGATCGCGGAACGCGTCCATCGTCGCCGGCGGCATCGTGTTGACGGTGTCGGGCCCGATCAGCTCCTCGACATAGAGAACATCGGAATAGGCTTTGTCTTTGGTCCCGGTGCTGGCCCAAAGCAGGCGCTGCGGATTAGCACCCTTCGCTTTCAGCGCCTGCCAACGATCGGAGCTGCTCACTTCGAGATAGTGCTGGTAGGCGAGCTTGGCGTTGGCGATGGCGATCTTGCCGCGGA
>CAXUIA010000412.1:0-1332 GCA_964250835.1 uncultured Acetobacteraceae bacterium
GCACCACGCCCATCCCGCCCTGCTGCGCCATCGCAATCGCCAGTCGGGACTCCGTTACGGTATCCATCGCCGCCGACATCAGCGGCGTGTTCAGCGTGATGTTCCGCGTCAATCGCGTCTGGGTGCTCACCTGCGTCGGCACCACCTCCGAATAAGCGGGGACCAGCAGGACATCGTCGAAAGTGAGGGCTTCAAGCAGCGGCAGCTGGATCATCAAGACTTCGTTTCTACGGGCGAACGGCTTTTCAAAGGTCGCGTGGCCGTTAGGATTTGATCGATTGTAGAGTTGACGTGCAGGAACGGCAACACAATCGCCGAATTTTCATCGACCGAAACCGCCGCACAGGCCGCCTGCCCTAGACTGAAATTACTCTATGGCCGTAACGCGCATCGTGATCGCTCTCGTCACAGCCATCCTCAAAGTGATCGCATCGGTCATCGGCGAACTGATCGCCCTGCTGGCAAGCTCCCTGTTGGCGCTTGGCCTCGCCGTGGCCGTGCTGGCCCTCGGCGGCTACGGCATCGCGGCCCTCGTCACCCACCAGCGCCGCGGCCGCTGAAGCACGCATGGGGATTTGCCCGGCGACTTCATCCCACTCCGCAGAGCGAACGAGCATTCCCCGTCCTCTATAGTGGAAGTGCGAGTGGAATGGATGTGCCGCTTGCTCATCAACCGTCAGGACACGCCCCAACCATGAAGATCCTCAGCGCGGCCGAGATGGCCGCGACCGACCGACGCACCATCGAGGCGGGCACCCCACTCGCGGACCTCATGGAACGCGCCGGAGCCGCCGTCGCCACCTTCTGCCTCCGCCAGTACCCCGACGCCCCGCGCGTCACCGTCCTCTGCGGCAGGGGCAACAACGGCGGAGACGGCTTCGTCGCCGCCCGCCTCCTCCATCAGGCTGGCCGCGAGGTCCGCGTCATCCTGCTCGGCCGCGCTCACCAACTCAGGGGCGATGCCGCCCGCGCCTTCAGCCGCCTGGAGCGCAACGCCGAAGTTGAACTATTCGACATCGAGAACGAACGAGATCTCGCCGTCCACTTCAACGATACCGACCTCTTTCTTGACGCCGTCCTCGGCACCGGCTTCCGCCCGCCCATGCATGGCCTTGCTCTCGCCGCGCAAGGCCTGCTCAATGGCATCGCCGTACCCGTCGTCGCAGTCGACCTTCCCACAGGATGGGACGCCGACTCGACCGACCAGAACGTCCCCGAAGCCTTCTGCGCCGACGCCGTTATCACCTTTACCGCGCCCAAGCTGGCCCACGTCTTCGGCCATCTCACCACCCGTACCTTCGGCCCCGTCGTCGTCGCCGACATCGGCTCCCC
>CAXUIA010000412.1:1342-2261 GCA_964250835.1 uncultured Acetobacteraceae bacterium
GTCCGGCGCGCGCCTCACCTGGGCCGGAGCCTCCAAAGCCATCGCCGAGCAGCCCCGCAACGTCAACTCCAACAAAGGGATGTACGGCCACGTCCTGCTTATCGGCGGCTCCCACGGCAAGGCCGGCGCGCCCTCCATGAGTTCCCTCGCCGCCCTCCGCGCCGGGGCCGGTCTGGTCACCGCAGCCGTGCCCGAGTCGATCCTGAACACCGTCGCCCTCATCACCCCCGAGCTGATGGTCACTCCGCTCGCCGAGCAAAACGGTGCCGTCGCCCTCTCCAACCTCGACCACCTCGATAGCCTGCTCAAGGGCATCAAGCTCATCGCCATCGGCCCCGGCCTCTCGACCGACGGCGACGCCTCCGAACTCGCCCGCCAACTCGTCACCCGCACCACCCTGCCGCTCGTGATCGACGCCGACGCCCTCAACGCCTTCGCCGGCCACACCGACCTGCTCGACGGCAGCCAACGCACCCTCGTCCTCACCCCGCACCCCGGCGAGATGGCCCGCCTGCTCGGCTCAACCGTCAAGCAGGTCGAGGCCGACCGGCTCAACCTCGCCAGGCAGTTCGCCACCGAGCACCACCTCACCCTCGTCCTTAAAGGCTGGCGCACCCTCATCGCCCATCCCGACGGCCGCCTCGCCGTCAACACCACCGGCAACCCCGCCATGGCCAAAGGCGGCTCCGGCGACATCCTCACCGGCATCGTCGCCGCCCTGGTCGGCCAGTTCCCCGACGACCTCGCCCGCGCCGTCGAGGCCGCCGTCTTCCTGCATGGATTGGCGGCGGATTTCGCCGCTCAGCATCTAGAAGAGCACACCGTCCTCGCCACCGACACGCTGGCGCATCTCTCCGACGCCTTTCGCTATCGCACCGTCGATGCGGACGGCTTCACCTGGCTCACGGGCCTGCATTCC
>CAXUIA010000413.1:0-2249 GCA_964250835.1 uncultured Acetobacteraceae bacterium
CTCCAAGCGATCCCGGAGGCGTGCGAACTCAGGACGACCCCTGCGGGTCCAGAGCAGAGCCGTGACCTTCCTTCAAATAGGGCTCCACCGACCCCGACAGCTTCATCGTCATCGGCGTCCCGTCGCGCTTCATCGTCGTGCCGACCGCCACCCGCACCCAGCCCTCGCTGACGCAATACTCCTCGACGTTGGTCCGCTCGACCCCGTTGAACCTGATCCCCACTCCGCGCTCAAGCAGCGCCGCGTCGTGAAACGGGCTCTTCGGGTTGGTCGACAGCCGGTCCGGCAATCGGTCGCTCATCGTGTCGTCTCCTCTTCCAGCAGCGCCGCCAGCGCCGCCCGGTCTTCCAGCACGCGCGGCACCTTGTGCTGTCCGCCGAGCTTCCCGCGCGCACGCATCCAGTCCGTGAACCGTCCCACCGGCACGAACCTCACCTCCGTCGGACGCAGCCCGCGCCCGTCCGCCCGGTGCGCCGCGTAGTCGTCGTTGCCGTCCGCCAGCGTGCGCTCGATAACGGCTGCGAACGCACCCGCATCCGGCGCGCGGCCCGCACACTCGATAACGAACATATGCCCGCCACGCGCATCCCGCTCGTCCGGCATCACCGAGGCCGCCGTATACTCCGCAACCGCCACACCCGTTTCGTGCGCCGCCGTCTCGATCGCCCGATCGAGCTCGCCCGCACTCAGATGCTCCCCAAACGCCGACAGCATCTGCCGCGTCCGCCCGATGATCGTCACTCGCGCCGGCGACCGGCTGACCAGCCGCACCACGTCGCCCAGCACGTAGCCGAACAGCCCGGCATTCGTCGTCAGCACCAGCGCGTAGTCTTGCCCCGGCTCGGCGTCGCCGATCCAGTGCCGCGTCGGCCTCTCGCCCCCGAGTTCGCCCAGCGGCACGAACTCAAAAAACAATCCGTTGTCGACCAGCAGCCGAAGCGACCCGTCCCCGGCGCCGTCCGCGTAGGCGACGAACCCTTCGCTCGCCGGATACACCTCCTCGGTCCGCACGCGCGTCCCCAGCAACGTCTCGAACCGCCGACGGTACGGCGCAAACCCTACCCCGCCGTGAACAACCAGCTCGAGATTAGGAAACAGCGAGCTTATCTCGCCCCCCGACTGCGCCTGCAGCCGCTCGAACAGCAGCAGCAGCCAACTCGGCGTGCCGGTCATGCATCGTATGTCGCGTCCCGGCGCATCACGCGCGATCCGCGCCAGCTTCTCGTCCCAGTCGCCAAGCAGCGCAATCGACCGCTCCGGCAGCGCGCGCCCACGCGTCCAGGCCGGCATCGTCGCCGCCGCGATCCCCGACAGATCCCCGCTCCGCACTCCGGGCGCCAGCCGGCGCAGCCGTGAACTGCCTCCCAGCACCAGGCTCTGCCCGCCGAAGAAGCGCGACGCCGGATCGCGGACCAGGTGGTCGAGCACCACGTCGAGGCCCGCGCGACGGTTGGCCCGCAGCATCGCCCAACTCACCGGAATATACTTGGCCCGCGCGCTCGTCGTCCCCGAAGTCTCGGCGAAAAACGGAACTAGCCCCGGCCAGCTCACCCCCGACAGCACCGGAAAGGCCGGCCGCCACCAGCCCTCCCATAGCTCGTCCCAGCTTCGCACCGGCACCGCCCGCTGGAAGTCGGCGACACTTCCGATCCGTGCAAACCCATCCGCCCGCCCGAATGCCGTATCGGCCGCCGTCCGAAGCAGTCGGCGAAGCACGTGCACCTGTGCCGCCGCCGGATCGATCCGCGCCAGCGCCGCCACTCGCCGCCGAGCGGCCACGCGCACAAGACCAGTCGGATCGAGCATTCAGTCCGGACGCAGCACGGTCACGTGCCGGAACGCGGCGCGCGCCGTCTCCGGCCGCAGCGGCAAGTTCATCGCCCGGCCCGCGCGCCAAAGCCCGATCTGGTCGGCGAAGTTCTCACTTCCGAGCCATCCGTCCTGCCCGCCGAACAGCACCACCTCGTTGGCGTCCGCGTCGCGGAGGTCGAACACGTAGCGGCACGTCGCCCCGAACCGGATCACGTGACGGCGGCGCATCAGCGGGTGGCCGGTCTTGTGCAGAGTGTCGTTGCCACCCGAGCCCGCATAGCCCGGCATCCGGAACCGCGCTCCCAATCCCGGCAACGCGCCGAACGGGTGCTGCGGACGTTGTCTGTGCGCGTTCCCCCAGGTGCCGAGCCGGCGGAACCGCCGCCCGACGATCGCCGCGCTCCCGTTCACCGCGCGCGCGAGCGACGCGCCGTCAT
>CAXUIA010000414.1:0-2247 GCA_964250835.1 uncultured Acetobacteraceae bacterium
GTGCTGACGCGCGGTCAGGCTACGGCGCTTCTTCATGAGGCCCAGAGCGAAGCGGCGCCGGCGCGGCGCAAGCGCGCACGCACGACCGAGGTCTCGACCACGCCGCCGCCGTCACCTCCCGGCGAGGAGGGCTCGTCTGCCGTTCATGTCACCTACGTTCCGCCACTGGTGCGGGATCAAATCGCAGCCGAGGTCAAGCAGCAGGTGATGCAGGAAGCGCAGGACGAGGGGTGGGCCGACCAGTATGGTGCTGCCGACTGGACACGCCGCATCCACATCACCGGTGACCTCCGGCTACGCAGCGAGAACGTCTACTTCCCGCGCGGCAACTACAATCAATTTTTGAACTTCAACTCCATCAATGCCTCGACGAACGGTTTCGACCAGAATGCGTTCACAAACACAACATTGCCGCCATTCCTGAACACAACCGAAGACCGCTATCTCCCGCGCCTCCGAGCGCGAATTAACATCGAAGGCCAGGTGGCGGACTGGATCACCGCCGACGTGCGTTTCGCAACCGGAAACGACAACAACCCGGTCTCCACAAATCAGACGCTCGGGCAGTTTGGCACGTTTTCCAAGTATCAGCTTTGGATTGACCGTGCCTACCTCGCCGCTCGCCCTGCCGATTGGCTGACCGTTCTCGCTGGTCGCTCATACAATCCTTATTGGACCACTAATCTGCTCTTCTACGATGATCTCGCCTTCGACGGTATCTCGGCCATCTTCAGCCATCCGGTTACCTCCAGCCTCGGCGGGCAGATCGTCACGGGTCTCTATCCGACCTTTAACAATGCGTTTGATTTCGGGACCATCAACAACACTGCAACGCAGGCGCCCAACACCAACGCTTATCTATGGGCATTGCAGGGAGGCGTCGACTGGCGTGTCGCCGCAAACCACGACATTAAATTGGCTGCCGGGTTCTTTGACTTCCTCAACGTTCAGGGTGCGGAGTCAGCGCCCTGCCTTGATCCGCTCGCCGTCGGCGCTTGCAACACCGACGGAACCCGCCAGCCCGGCTATGAGGAGTTCGGTAACACGTTCTTTCCCATCCGCGACGTCCTTCAAAATCCGGCCCTCGTCAGCGGAGGAAACAATGTAACCCCGCAGCCGGAGTTCTACGGTTTGGCGTCGAGATTCGAAGTTCTTGACGTGAACGGCACATGGAAGATCCTCAATTACCATCCGATCGACGTGACGCTAACGGCCGATTTTGCCGACAATCTCGGTTTCAATCGATCCGCGATCGCCAACCGGATTTCTCCGGGCTTGGTCGGTCCGGTCAACAACCAATCATCCAGCAGTAACGGCCCGGCCGTTTTCGCCGGCGGCAGCACAGCCTATGACGTCTCGATATCCGTCGGCAACGACGACCTCAACCATCTTTGGGCGTGGAACGTCTCGCTTGCCTATAAATACATCGGAACTGACGCGCTGCTCGACAGCATCACCGATCCCAACTTCCATCTCGGCGGCACCAATGCCAAAGGGTACGTCGTGAACGGCAATCTTGGGCTCGCTCGCAATACCTACGTCTCCACCACCTATTACAGCGCGAGCCAGGTTTCCGGCGCGCCTTATGCTGCTGATGTTCTTTTCATCGATCTTAACGCCCGGTTCTGATCCGTGCGCGTCCTACTCGCCCTCGCCATCATCATCCCGACCACGTCGTTCGCCGATGACGAGACCGATCATCTGCGCGACGCATTACGTCACGTGACCGTTGATTTGCGTGCCGCCGAGGATGCGCAGGCCACGCTGCAAGCGCAGCTCGATGAAGCCAACAAGCGCAACACACTGCTTGAGCAACAGGTCGCCGCGTTGAACGCCAAGCTTACGGTGGCGCCCGCTGCTCCCGTTATCGCGCCCGCGGTGCTGACCGGCCTGCGATCCCAGCTCGCCTCGGCACGCGCGCAGAACGGCGAACTTCGCGGCGGCTTGGCAAGATGGCAAAGCGCCTACCAGCAGGCCGCAACGATCGCTCGGCAAAAAGACGCCGAGAGCCGCGGTTTCAGCGGCACGTCGGCCGCCGAAGCCAAGCAGCTCACCACCTGCGAGGCCGCCAACGTCAAGCTCACCAAAGTGGCCGATGAGGTGCTGCATCTTTACACGACGCAGGGTTTCCGTTCGATCCTGCTCGGCAGCTACGAGCCGCTGATCGGGTTCGATCAGGTCAAGCTCGAGAACATCGTCCAGGACTACGAGGACAAGATCCGCGCTCAAGCATACATCCCCCCGCAT
>CAXUIA010000415.1:0-1061 GCA_964250835.1 uncultured Acetobacteraceae bacterium
GGCGGACGGAGGCGTTTCTCGAAGCGTGCTTGGATCGCCAGCAATCAGAGTCATGCGGGTCTGCGGGCGCTGCCCCCAGCGGGATGAGGGGCGGAGCGCCTCTCTAGAAGTGACTGGAAGATGCTAGTCTGCCCGGCGCTGACCGCCTCCCAGCCGAACCCTTCCGCGTAGAAGCGGGTCGCCGCACGTGATGGTGGTTGTTGCAGCATCGAGGTGACGGCTGTGGCGATGCCATCCGGCGTGTTGGCGGGTGCGATCATGCCGGCAGCCGCTGCGCGGACGACTTCGGGGTTCCCCGGGATCGGGCTCGCGACGACAGGCGTTCCGCAGGCCATCGCTTCGAGAAGGACATTCGCCCAGCCTTCGCGACTGGAGGCCAGCACAAGCAAGTCGGCGGCCCCGTAGACCGGCGGAAGTGCCTCGGGGGGGAGCAGGCCCATGAAGCGCACCCGGTGCGCGAGGCCGAGCCGGTCGGCGAGCTCGCGCAAGGAGCGTTCGAGCGGTCCGGTGCCCGCAATCAACAGGCGCACCCTGTCCGGCAGACGGAGGAGTGCACTTATCACCCTGTCGTGTCCCTTGCGCTCGATGAGATGACCCACCGAGAGCAGCGTCGGGCCGTCAAGGCCAAGTTCTCGCCGCGCTTCGTCCCGATCAGTCGGCGGACGGAACAAAACGAGATCGACGCCGTTTCGCAGCACGTGGACGCGGCCGGGATCTGCGCCCAGCTCGACAAGGCGCTCGCCCAGCGCACTGCTGACGGCGATCAGGGCGTCGGCCGCGCGCAGCGCGCGTCGTATCATCAGGCGCGGACCAAGATAATCTGGAAGTTGGGTCACGTCGGATCCGCGCGCGGTAATGACGAGCGGCCGGCGCAGCGCACGGGCCAGCGCACAGGCGGCAACGCCGTCCGGGTAGACGTAGTGCGCATCGACGACGTCGACGGCGTTTCGTTTCACCTCAGGCCAGGTCCGAAGCCAGGCCAGCGCGCCCGCGGGGGGGAGTGGCGCCCCCCCGGTGAATGCCGCCGGGGGGGTTGGGCGGTAGAGGGGGTGGGTGTCAAA
>CAXUIA010000415.1:1071-2242 GCA_964250835.1 uncultured Acetobacteraceae bacterium
GGATGATGGACAACGAGGCCATGCCGGGTTTCGAGCCGGGCTACGCGCGTATGGGCCCGCCAACCACCGATGGCGGGAAGCATGCCTGGAACCCAGGGCACAGGCGCGAGCACAGTGCTGGTGACGTGTCCTCTCGCGACCAGTTGACGCAGCCTTGTCTCGACGAAGACGCCGTGGGTGGGCCGCTCGCCGCTCGGATAGAGGGTCGAGAAGGTGAGCAGGTTCACGGCGAGATCGTGTGCATCAGCTTCTCGGCGTCTCCCCGTTCGGTGAAGGGCGTGTTGGCTGCAAGCGCTTGGGTGAGCACAGCTTTGGCGTCGGCGGGCTTGCCGGCCTGCTTCAGTGCGGCTGCATAATGATATTGTATGGCCGGATCTCGGGTCTGCCCCGCCGCTTGGCGAAGCAGGAGGATTGCGTTGGCATCGTCGCCGCCGGCCAACAAAATCCAGCCGAGCGTGTCGGCGGTCTGCGGCGTAGGTGCCGCTTCGTAGGCGCGGACCGCATCGCGCTTGGCGTCGATGAGTTGGCCCTGCTGCTGCTCGATCCAGGCGAGGTCGTTGCGCGCGACGAAGTCATTGGGTTGCGCCTTGAGGACCGAGACGAGGCGCGGGCGCGCGGCGGCGAGATCGCCTGACTTGATTTCGACCTGGGCGAGCGTCTGCTCGAGCCCGGGCGACTCCGGATCCGACATGAGGCCTTGCTCAAGCAGCTTGGTGCCGCCGGGCGTGTCGCCGCTCTCAAGCAGTGCGACCGCTTGGTCGCGGAGCAGCGCCTGGCGCAAAGCGCGCGCGTCGCCCGGCAGGCTGGCGCGCGCGGCACCAAAGGCTTGCGCGGCGTCGGCGAACTTGTGCGCCGAGAGCAGCAGCTCTCCCCTCAGCAAGCGTGATTGCGGATTGGACGATTTTGCGGCGAACTCATCGGCACGTGAGAGACCGGCTTGCAGCCCTTCTTTGGCGACGACCAACCGCACGTCGTCGCTCTGCAGGGTCGGGTCGTCGGGCGTGATGGCCAGACCGTCGGCCAAGATTTTGCGCGCGTCATCAGGACGATCGCCCGAAACGAGGAAGCCCGCGATCCGGTGACGCAGCGCCACATTCTTTGGATCCTGCGCGAGCAGCGACTGCCAGGCTGCGGAGGCATCGTCCATCCGGCCCAGCGCGCGGTCGGCATC
>CAXUIA010000416.1:0-2234 GCA_964250835.1 uncultured Acetobacteraceae bacterium
GGTCTGGGCAGAGCCCAGCCTCATTTCGGCAGGAGCCGGTCCGTCCGGCCCTCGAGCCGGTAGGCGATCAGGCCGAGCCATTCGTGAGTGGCGGCGTCGAGCCCGACGAGGCGCTGGGGAAAGGTCTCGGCGATCTGAACGGCGAGCGTATGGGCGGTCTTGTAGCCGACCGGATCGGGGATGACGGGCCAGCCGGCGGCGCGGAAGCAGGCGACGGCGCGCGGCATGTGGGCGGCCGAGGTGACAAGGATCCAGGCCTGGCCGGACTGAGGGTGGAGGATGCGGGCGAGGTCGACGGCGTTTTCCCAGGTGGTGCGGCTGCGGTTCTCCAAGGTGATGGGGCGGCCGGCGAGGCCGAGGGAGGCGAACAGCTCGCGCGCGACATCGGCTTCGGTGAGTTGGCCGTTGATCAGCCGGCCGGAGCCGCCGGTGAAGGCGAGGATGGCGTCCGGATAGCGCAACGCCAGCGAGACGAAGCGGGTCATGCGCTCGGCGGCGCCGTTCAGCGAGGGCATGCCGCGCGCTTCGGTGAGCGCCGGGTCGACGGCGCCGCCGAGGACGACGATGCCGGTCACGCGTTTCGGCAGAGTGCGAAGCGGCGGGAAGCGGTCTTCGAGGGGGGCGGCGAGCCAGCTGTCGACAGGGAGGAAGAAGAGGGCGCCCTGGACGGCGAGCGAGGCGGCGAGCAGGACGGTGCCGGCGCGGGTGGAGCGGGTGAGGATGAGACCGAGGAGGGCGGCGGCGAAAAGGATGGTGCTGGGGCGGAGGATGGTCTCGGCGAGCTTTGTGGCAATGAAGGCGGGGCTCACGCTCGGCTGAAGCCGGACGTGAGCGGCACCGGGCCGGCATGGCCGATCAGGGTGACGCCGTCGCCCGCACGCTGGCGGCGGGAGGGCGGGGGCGGTTCGGCGGCGTCGACGCGGGGGGTCTCGACGGCGACGACGAGGAACCCCGTCTCGTGCTCGACGTCGCCCACGGTGCGGCCGTCGTTGGGGCTGCCGGCTTCGACGACGGCGAGTGCCAGTTCGAGGCCGAGACGGTGCAGGTCCTGCTCCATCTCGCGCATGCGGCCGGGGGTGCGGACCATCTCGACGGTGGCGGGGTAGAGAATGAGTTCGGCCATGCGGTCGGCGCCGATGTGGGCGGGCAGGATGACGTGGTTGGCGCCGGCCTGGATGAGCTTGCGTTCGGTCGATGGGGCTTCGCCGCGGGCGATGATGGTGAGGTTCTTGTTGAGGCTGCGTGCGGAGAGGGTGATGAAGACGTTGGCCGCATCGTTGGGGAGTGCGGTCGCGAGGATGCGTGCGCGCTGGATGCCGGCGTTGGTGAGTGCGGTTTCGTCGGTCGCGTCCTCCTCGACGGTCAGGTAGCCGGCGGCGTGGACCTCGGCGCAGCGCGTGGGGTCGGCCTCGATGACGACGAACGGCGACGAGGCGGCGTCGAGGTCGCGCGCGAGCATGCGGCCGATCCGGCCGAAGCCGCAGATGATGGTGTGGTTTTCGAGCTTGTCGATCTGGCCTCGCATGCGTCGTGTGCCGAGCACCTCCTGGAAGCCGCGAAAGGTGATGAACTGAACAAGGGCGCCGGTCAGGAAGATCATCCCGGTGCAGCCGAGCACGATCAGGCTGATCGTGACGACGCGCAAGCTCAGGGTCGAGATCGGGTGGACCTCGCCGTAGCCCACGGTGAAGATGGTGAGCACGGTCATGTAGACGGCATCGCCCACGGTCCAGCCTTGGCGGACGTAGGCCGCGACGGCGGCAGCGCAGACGATGAGCACGAACAGGACGCCGCCCACGAGATTGCGGGTGGACGGGCCGGTGAAGCTGCTCGGTGGCGTGGGTGGACGGGCCATCAGCGCTCATGCAATCCGAATTCGATTTCCTGGTTGAAGAATGACTGCACCGGTTTGCCGTCCTGGGTCTCGGGATGGAAATGCCAGCGGGACACCGCGCGCAGAGCCTCGTCATCGAGGATCTTGTGGCCCGAGGAGGAGGCGATCTCGACATGCGCCGGGTGGCCGTCCGGGGCCACGGTGACGACGAGGAAGACGGCGCCCTCCTCGCCCCGCCGGGCCGCGGCGTCGGGGTAGATGGGCGGCTGGTTGATGTTGGCGCTGTCTGGATTGTCGGGGGTGACGTTCTGGCCGGGCGCCTCGCCGTAGCCGGGATCGCCGGACGGATCGAGGTTCACCCGCGGCAGCGGCTGCTGGCCGGGCTTGGCGTCGGGCGGGC
>CAXUIA010000417.1:0-2228 GCA_964250835.1 uncultured Acetobacteraceae bacterium
GTGGATATGGGCGAAGTGGAAGCGGCGATCCGGATGTCGGGACGCGGCCGTGGGGCGGAGCGGGGCGAGGATGATCCACGCCTGCCGCTGCGGGATCTGCCGGCGATACGGACCCGCCGGGGTGCGGTGGGGCCGCGCTCGCCGGGACAGGCCGCCTACATGGAGATGCTGTCGTCGCACGAGATGGTGTTTGCGCTCGGGCCGGCGGGGACCGGGAAGACGTATCTGGCGGTGGCGCAGGCGGTGGGAATGCTGCTCGCCGGGCGGGTCGAGCGGATCGTGCTGTCGCGGCCGGCGGTCGAAGCGGGCGAGCGGCTGGGGTTTCTGCCGGGGGATCTGAAGGAGAAGGTCGATCCCTATTTGCGGCCGCTGTACGACGCGCTCGGCGACATGATGCCGGGCGATCAGATGGTGCGGCGGATGGCGAACGGCGAGATCGAGGTGGCGCCGCTGGCGTTCATGCGCGGGCGCACGCTCGCTCATGCTTTTGTTATTCTCGATGAGGCGCAGAACACGCCCGCGGCGCAGATGAAGATGTTTCTCACCCGGATGGGCGACGGGACACGGATGGTGATCAACGGCGATTTGAGCCAGATCGATCTGCCGGCCGGCGTGCGCTCGGGGCTGGCGGAGGCGATCGACACGCTCGAGGGTGTCGCGGGGATCGGGGTCTCGCGGTTCGACGTCGGCGACGTGGTGCGTCATCCGCTGGTCGCACGGATTGTGGACGCCTTTGATCGTCGTGCGACGGCGGGGCGCGAAGCGGCGTCCCGCGTTCGGGAGAGACATGGAACCTCCAAGTAGACGCACGGAAGGCGGCGCCAGGACGGCGCGTCCTTCCGTTACCGTGCTGGTGCCGGAGCGGCGCTGGCGTTGTCTGGTGCCGGGCGCGGAACGGGTGGTGCGGCGGGCGGCCGAGGTCGCGGGCTTCCGTCATGCGGGCGCGGTGGTGCTCGACGGCGACTGGTCGGTGCGCCGGCTGAACGCGCGCTATCGTGGCCGGAACAAGGCCACCAACGTGCTGACCTTCGAGCGCGACGTGGTGCTGGCCTACGGCGTCGTGCGTCGCGAGGCGTGCGACGCAGGGCGCCCGGCGTCTGATCACCTGGCGCATCTGGTGGTGCACGCGATGCTGCATCTGGGCGGGCACGACCACGCGACGGCGGGCGAGGCACGCCGGATGGAGCGGGAGGAGGCGCGGCTGCTGTCGCGGATCGGGGTGCCGAACCCCTGGAAGCCGCGGACGCGATGAGCGAGGAACGCGCTGACGAGGCGGCGCTGCCGCCGTTCGTCCAGCGGTCGGGATTGCTGACACGGGTAAGCTCGATCTTCCGCGGGCGCCGGGAGCACTCGCTGCGCCGCTCGATTGAGGAGCTGATGCAGGAGCCGGGCAGCGAACCGGACTCCGATGACGGCGAGGAGCGGCCGGAGCTCGACCGTCAGGAACGGGTGCTGATCGGCAACGTGCTGCATCTGCGCGGCACGACGGTCGATGACGTGATGATCCCGCGCGCGGACATCGTGGCGATGGCGGAGAACGTGTCGCTCGACGAGGCGCTGGAGATCGTGCGGCGCGAGGGTCATTCGCGGATGCCGATCTATCGCGAGCATCTGGACGACATCGTGGGGATGATCCACGTCAAGGATCTGTTCACGTTCGTGGGCCGGCCGCAGGCGTTCTCGATTGCCGAGATCCTGCGTGCGCCGTTGCTGGTGGCGCCGCAGGTGCCGGTGCTGGACCTCCTGCTGCAGATGCGAAACGTGCGCACGCATCTCGCCCTTGTGGTCGACGAGTATGGCGGGATCGACGGGCTGGTGAGCTTCGAGGATCTGGTCGAAACGATCGTGGGCGACATCGCCGACGAGCATGACGAGCCGGACGGTCAGATGCTGGTGCGCCGTCCGGACGGGACGCTCGACATCGATGCGCGGCTGCCGGTGGACGAGTTCGAGGATCAGGTCGGCGCGGTGCTGACGGCCGACGAGCGGGCGAGCGCGTCCATCCGCGCCTCGATCGCCTCGTGGCGCTGCTCGGCCTCCTCCCGCAGATCGTCCTGCGCCCCGGCCCGCGCCCCGCCGAGCCGCCCGAGGACGAGGGCGAGCGACAGCACCACGACCAGCGCGGCCAGCCCGGCCAGGGCGAGGTGCTCGGCGGGCACGCCGGCGATGTCCGAGAAGCGGGTGAGCGGGCCGCCGGGTCCGGGCGCGAAGCGATCCATCGACATGGC
>CAXUIA010000418.1:0-2221 GCA_964250835.1 uncultured Acetobacteraceae bacterium
CGGCGCGGGACGGGGGTGAAGTTGCAGACCACGAGTGCGGGCGGGGCGCCGGGCGCGCGGCGGATCCAGGCGTAGACGCTCTGGTCGGCGTCGTGCAGGACGACCCAGGCGAAGCCATCGGGCGAGGTGTCGCGCGCGTGCAGCGCGGGGTGGCCGCGGTAGGCGTGATTGAGGTCGGAGACCAGCCGCTGGATCCCGCGCCGGGCGGGGTCGTCGAGGCTGAACCAGTCGAGGCCGCGATCGTGGTTCCACTCGCGCTGCTGCGCGATCTCGCCGCCCATGAAGAGGAGCTTCTTGCCGGGGTGCGCCCACATGAAGCCGTAATAGGCGCGCAGGTTGGCGAAGCGCTGCCAATCGTCGCCGGGCATTTTGCCGATCATCGAGCCCTTGCCGTAGACCACCTCGTCATGGCTCAGCGGCAGGACAAAACGCTCGGAGAAGGCGTAAACCAGGCCAAAGGAAATCTCGCCGTGATGGTAGCGGCGATAGATGGGCTGCTCCTCCATGTAGTGGAGCGTGTCGTGCATCCAGCCCATGTTCCACTTGAAGTCGAAGCCGAGACCGCCCTCGTCGGCGGGGCTTGAGACGCCGGGGAAGGCGGTGCTTTCCTCGGCGACCAGGATGGCCCCCGGGACGCGCTCGCGGACGACGCGGCTGAGATCCTGGAGGAAGGCAATCGACTCGAGGTTTTCGCGGCCGCCATACTGGTTGGGGATCCACTCGCCGTCGCGACGGGAGTAGTCGCGGTAGAGCATGGAGGCGACCGCATCGACGCGCAGGCCATCGACGTGCCATTGCTCGAGCCAGTAGAGCGCGCTGCCGATCATGAAGCCGCGGACTTCGTTCCGGCCGAGATTGAAGATGTAGGTGTTCCAGTCCTGGTGGAAGCCCTCGCGCGGGTCCTGGTGCTCGTAGAGTGCGGTGCCGTCGAAGCGGGCGAGGCCGTGCGCGTCGGTGGGGAAATGGGCGGGAACCCAATCGAGCAGCACACCGATGCCGGCGGCGTGGCAGCGATCGACGAAGCGGCCGAAGCCGTCCGGGGGGCCCATGCGGGCCTGCGGGGCGAACTGGCCGAGCGGCTGATAGCCCCAGGAGCCGCCGAACGGGTGCTCCATGATCGGCATCAGCTCGATGTGGGTAAAGCCCATCGCCTCGGTGTAGGGGACAAGACGATCGGCGAGGTCATCCCAGTTGACGCCGCCGTCGGCGCTGTTGGGGAGCCAGGAGGTGGCGTGGACTTCGTAGATGGAGATCGGCGCCTCGGGTGATTGAGCGGCGGCGCGGCGCTCCATCCAAGCGGCGTCGGTCCAGGCCGGGTGCGGGTCGGCGACGACCGAGGCGGTGGCAGGAGGAATTTCGGCGGCCCAGGCGCACGGGTCGGCGCGTAATGGGAGGAGCTCGCCCCAGGGACCGACGAGTTCGTATTTGTAGACGGCGCCGGGGCCGACGCGCGGGACGAACAGCTCCCAGGTGGCCGACGGCTCGCGCCTGCGCATCGGGTGGCGGCGGCCGTCCCAGTCGTTGAAGCTTCCGACGACGGAGACGCGCTGGGCGTTGGGCGCCCAGACGGTGAAACGGACGCCGGCGACGCCGTCCACGGTTACGACGTGCGCGCCCATGACTTTGGCGAAGTCGTGGTGGCGGCCGGCGGCGAGAAGGTAGAGGTCGAGATCGCCGAGAAGCGGGGGGAAGCTGTAGGGGTCCTCGGTGTCCTGAACACGCCCGGGCGCCTCGACCCGGAGCAGGTATGGCTCGTTGGCGGCGATGCGGCCGCTCCACAGGCCGTCAGGGTGGATGCGGACGAGTTGACCCAGCGTGAGGTGGCTGTCGCGGCCGATGACGTCAATCGAGAGCGCCCGGGGCTGGAACGTGCGTATGACCAGCGCGCCGTCGTCGGTGCGGTGCGGCCCTAGGATGGAGAACGGATCGCCGTGCCGGGCCGAAACCAGGCTTTGAACGGCGCCTGCATCGGGTAGGGGACCAGGGTCGGCGGAGACGGTGACGATCTGGTCCATGCGGTTCCCCGGGGCGTTGACGGACCGAGTGGTCCGGCGTCGATCTGTCTCAAGGCAGTGACGGGCAGGGAGTTTCTTGCAGAGAGTTGTGAGAGCCAGCACCGGTTCTGGTCCGATGAGCCGAAGACGTTATCGAGACTGACGCGGATGTGTGAACGGAGCTGCTGAGTGACGACGCGTTGCTGCAGGTCGGGCGGGTCTGGGGG
>CAXUIA010000419.1:0-2214 GCA_964250835.1 uncultured Acetobacteraceae bacterium
CCGCGCCCCCTGGCTCGCCCGCCGGAGCTTCACCGCGATCACCGGCCGCGCCGTCCGCCCTGAAGATAACGGCCATGTCGGCCCCGCCCATCTCGTCGAGCCTTGCCCAGCCCCACGCACCCTGCTCGCCGGCGGCACCGCCCCCCACGTCACCCAGTACGAGTTCGCCCGCGCCGGCATCATCACCGAGGAGATGATCTACGTCGCCCACCGCGAAAACCTCGGCAGGCAGGCAATCCTCGACGGTGCCGCCGAACGCCGTGCCGACGGCGAGGATTTCGGCGCCGCCATCCCGGGCTTCGTCACCCCCGAGTTCGTCCGCGACGAGATCGCCCGCGGCCGCGCCATCATCCCCGCCAACATCAACCATCCCGAGCTCGAGCCGATGGCGATCGGCCGCAACTTCCTCGTCAAGGTCAACGCCAACATCGGCAACTCCGCCGTCACCTCCGGCGTCGCCGAGGAAGTCGAAAAGCTCGTCTGGTCGATACGCTGGGGTGCGGACACCGTCATGGACCTCTCCACCGGCCGCAACATCCACAACATTCGCTCCTGGATCATCCGCAACTCGCCCGTTCCGATCGGCACGGTGCCGATCTACCAGGCGCTTGAGAAAGTCGGCGGCGACGCTGCCAAACTCGATTGGTCGGTATTCCGCGACACCCTTCATCGAGCAGGCCGAGCAGGGTGTCGACTATTTCACCATCCACGCTGGCGTTCGTCTCCACCACGTCCCGCTGACCGCCAAACGCATCACCGGCATCGTCTCGCGCGGCGGCTCGATCATGGCCCGCTGGTGCCTGTCGCATCATCGCGAAAGCTTCCTCTACGAGCATTTCGACGAAATCTGCGACATCATGCGCGCCTACGACGTCTCGTTCTCACTGGGCGACGGTCTACGTCCCGGCTCGATCGCCGACGCCAACGACGCCGCCCAATTCGCCGAGCTCGACACGCTGGGCGAACTGACCCACGTCGCCTGGTCCAAAGGTTGCCAGGTCATGATCGAAGGCCCCGGTCATGTGCCGATGCACAAGATCAAGGAGAACATGGACCGCCAGCTCGCCGTCTGCGCCGAGGCGCCGTTCTACACGCTCGGCCCGCTCACCACCGACATCGCGCCCGGCTACGACCACATCACGTCCGGCATCGGTGCGGCCATGATCGGCTGGTTCGGCTGCGCCATGCTCTGCTACGTCACCCCCAAGGAGCATCTCGGCCTTCCAGATCGCGACGACGTCAAGACCGGCGTCATCACCTACCGTATTGCCGCCCACGCCGCCGACCTCGCCAAAGGCCACCCCGCCGCCAAAGTCCGCGACGACGCAATCAGCAAGGCGCGCTTCGACTTTCGCTGGGAGGACCAGTTCAACCTCGGCCTCGACCCAGATACAGCACGCCGCTTTCACGACGAAACGCTGCCCAAGGAGGCCCACAAGACCGCGCATTTCTGTTCGATGTGCGGTCCGCAATTCTGTTCCATGCGGATCACCCAAGACCTTAGGCGCGAAGCCGAAGCGATCGCCGGCATGGAAGCCAAAGCCGCCGAGTTCAACACTCATGGCCAGCTTTACGTGCCTGCCGAATAGAGAGTGGGGCTCTGCCCCAAACCCCGCGGGGCGAGCCGCGCCGGACCGGCGATCGACACGTCTGATCTACGGAGTTCCAGTCCTAAGAGCACAGTGCTGAAGGATCTGCTCAGCGATATGCGTCGGCGTGGAGCTGCTCGTATCAAGCTCCAAGTCGTACGACACGCCGCAGTGCACCCGATCATACTGCCAGCGGGCGAGCCCGATCTCTCGATCTCCTCGGGCTCGTTCGCGCGCTTCAAGCACGTTTAGGGGAGCGAAAAGCCCGACTATTCTGATCTCGAACGACGACAGCAAAATCCGGTAATCCTCCGCTTCTCCCTCGCCAAGCATCACCTCGTCCACGACAAGGTGATTGCCCTCGGCAGCCATGGCGGCGATTGCACGACGCATGCCGCGCATCGCGCGCCGCATGACTGGTCCGGTACGAATGATCACCGATGGTGCGTCGCTGGCGTTGACCGTCTCAAACATCATCCCGTCTGGATGCCCAAACATGCGCGACGGCAACATCCCGGCGAAGACATCCATCGAGACGTGCAGAAACGGCTGCGGAGCGATGTCCTGCAAAGCCAGTGCCGTCAACGTTTTCCCGACGCTGCCGACGCCGTTGAGGATGATGACG
>CAXUIA010000420.1:0-2209 GCA_964250835.1 uncultured Acetobacteraceae bacterium
TTGTGGCCCAGCGGGATGGCGGTGATGTCGGTGGGCGTGTAGCGGTCGGCGTTGACGGTGAGCACCTGGTCGTAGACGCCGTCGCGTACGCCGACACCGCGCAGGTTGAAGTAGCTGTGGTTGGTCAGGTTGAGCACGGTGTCGCGGTCGGTGCTGGCGCGGTAGCGGATGGTCAACCCGCCGTCGTCCGACAGGCTGTAGGTGACGGTGACGTGGAGCGTGCCGGGATAGCCCTGGTCGCCGTCGGGGCTGGTCAGGCTGAGGTTGGCTGCCACCGCATGGCCGGCGACGGCGGTCGGGTGAACGTCCCAGATGCGCTTGTCGAAGCCATCGAGGCCGCCATGCAGGGCGTTGGGCGGGTTGTTGATGGCGAGCGCGTAGGCGTGGCCGTCGAGGCTGAAGCGGCCGCGCGCGATACGGTTGGCGTAACGGCCGACGAGTGCGCCGAAATAGAGACCGTCCTGGGCGCTGGTGGTTTCGTAGCCGGTCAGCGTGGGAAAGCCGAGCACGACGTCGGCGAGCTTGCGGTCGCGGTCGGGTGCGAGAATGGCGGTGATGATGCCGCCGTAGCTCATGAACTTTACGGTGACGCCGTTGGCGGCCGTCATGGTGGTGAGGCTGACCGGCTTGCCGTCGCGGGTGGTTCCAAAGGGCGCGGTGGTCAGGGTGGCGGCGGACGCGGCGGACGCGGCGAGGCAGGCCAGCAGTGCTGGGGTGATGGGGTTCATTGTTGTTCTCCCTGGGTCATCCCGCACGCCACAATACGCGCCTTGCGGTCGCGCGAAAGATCGGGCGGGATGCGGGCGCACCTTCAGGAGACGAAATGTGATCCATGTTGTCGCCATCATCACCACGCAGCCGGGCCAGCGTGAGGCGGTGCTGTCGGAGTTCCGCGCCATCGTGCCGCTGGTGCACGAAGAGGAAGGCTGCATCGAGTATGGACCGGCGGTCGACGTTGTGGGGGTGAGGGATAATTTCGGGCCGGATGTGTTCGTCGTGATCGAGAAATGGAGCGGGACGGATGCGCTGGCGGCGCATGCCGAGGCGCCGCACATGGTTGCCTACGGCGAGCGGGTGAAGGCGATGGTGGCTCGGCAGGCGGTTCACGTGTTGCAGCCCTGCTGAGACCAGGGTCTCCGCCCCTGCACCCCGCTGGGGCCCGTTGGCCCCAGACCCAATCTTGGGAAGGGCAGTTTTATTTTCGGTTTTTCAAGATCTGGTCGGCGATGCCGCGATGCGCCTGCTTTCGGGAGATGACCGCCTCGGCACGCGCGATCTCGGTGCGGAGCTCGCCGATGTAGTCGGTCAGCTCCGCAATCCCGAGATCGTCGAGCGGGAGAATGGTCAGGCGGGCGCGCGGGCGCTCAGGTAAGTCGTCGCTCATCACTGGTCAGACGCTCATCAAAACTCAGGAGAGGGGGAGACGAGAAGCCGAGGCTGTTGACGAGGTCGGCATGCTCGCGCAGCCGCTCGGCGCGGGCGGTCAGGGCGGCCTCGATCGTCCCGTGCAGGCGCTCGTTGAAGCCGCCGAGCTTTTCGCGATGCAGCGCGAGATGGCGGTTCACGAGTGCGAGCCAGGCGTCGTATTCCGCCCTCACCTCCTGGGCGGTCAGCCTGGCACCCTCGGTGGTGAAATTGACGGTGTCGCCGACCACCAGCCCCTTGGGCGCGGGCAGGTCCTCGTAGGTGTCGGGACGGAGATCGAAGATGCGGCGGTCGCCGGTGAAGGGAACCGCGACGGTGATGCGCAGGCCGCGTTCATAGCGCGGCTGGCCGAGTATGGAGCGGCGTTGCGGATCGAGGTCGATCTCCTGATGGGTGGCGGTCGCGGCTTCCTCGTGCAGGACGGGGACGTTGAGCGAAAAACGCTGGCCGAGCCCTTCGATGATGGCGCTGATGGAGTGGGCGTTCAGGTCGGCCGCGGACAGATGCTCGACCTGCTCGTTGAGCCGGTATTCCTGCTGCTCGAGAATATCCCACGATCGGGCAGGCTCGCTGAAAAGATCGTTGGTGTAGGAACCTGACATCTGCTGACTCCAAGGGTGAAGTAAACCGGAGCGGAGGCGACGTTCAGGAGCACCTCCCGGGACCGATCTTAGGAGCGGGTTTTCGAAACGAACAGGGCGTCGGAGCCTCTGGAGAACGCGATGGTTGATTATACGGCCGATGTGGCTTGGACGCTTGGACCGGACGAGGACTTCTGCGCGGG
>CAXUIA010000421.1:0-2198 GCA_964250835.1 uncultured Acetobacteraceae bacterium
GTGCTGCAGGGGCAGATCGGCGTGCATCCGCATGAGCATGGACGCGTGCAGCGGCTTCGGATCAACGTCGATCTCGCCATCGAGGAACCCGAGGGTGGTCCGGCGCGCGACGAGTTGGGGTTGGTGACGGATTATGCGCGGTTGGCGCAGTCGGTGCGCGACACGGTCGCCGCCGGGCACGTCAAGCTGGTGGAGACGCTGGCGGAACGGATCGCGCGGGCGTCCTTTTTTGACGCACGCGTCAGGCGGGCGCGCGTCCGTGTCGAGAAGCTTGACGTGTTTGATGATGCAGCATCGGTGGGAGTCGAAATCGAGCGGATCTCGCCGGATTTATCCACGCGAGGCGATTGACAGCGTTCGATTCCAACAACATGCGCAATTATGTTGAAGCGATGACATTCCTTTTTGATGGTTCGGAGCAAAATCAAAGGGTTAGTCAGTGCTGCCTGAAAGCTGGGCAAAGCGCCAGAAGCCGAGGAAAACTGCCACGATATTGAAGCTCGCAACCTTTCTCCCACAGAGTTGTCCACAGGCTTGGTGGATAAGGAGGGCGCGTACGGGGCACTTGAGCAGCCGTTGCGCATGACCCACGATGAGGTGATGTCCGACACCGAGATGCCAGTCGAGCTTGCCGACGCCGACGAAGACGGGACCGATGCACAAGGTGCTTCGGCGATCCGGCGCGCGCTCGCCACCATGCCGCTGAGCCCGGGCGTTTACCGGATGCTCGATGCCAAGGGCGAGGCGCTTTACGTGGGCAAAGCGCGCAGCCTCAAGAAGCGCGTGGTGGCCTACACGCAGCCGGCACGGCTGCCTGAGCGGCTGCGTCGCATGGTGTCCGAAACGATGTCGATGGAGGTGGTCACCACCCACACCGAGGCCGAAGCGCTGCTGCTCGAGGCGAACCTGATCAAGCGCCTGCGCCCGCGCTTCAACATCGTACTTCGGGACGACAAGTCTTACCCTTGGCTGATGCTGACGGAGGATCATGCGTTTCCGCAGATCGCCAAGCATCGCGGGTCGCAGGCCAAGAACCGCAGCTATTGGGGGCCGTTCGCGTCGGCCTGGGCGGTCAATCAGACAGTGACCGCGATGCAGCGGGTCTTCCTGCTGCGCTCGTGCGCGGACACCGTGTTCGCGAACCGGTCGCGGCCCTGTCTGCTGCACCAGATCAAGCGTTGCTCGGCACCCTGCGTGGGGCGGATCGACGCGGAAGGTTATGCGCAGCTCGTCGCGCAGGCCAAGGCGTTCCTGACCGGGAAGGCGAACGTGGTGCAGCGGGAGCTCGCCACCGAGATGGAAGCGGCGGCGGAGCGGCTGGAGTTCGAACGCGCGGCGGCAGTGCGCGACCGGATCCGCGGGCTCACTCACGTGCAGGGCGGAGGCGTGATCAACCCGGCGAGCCTGGACGACGCCGACGTGATCGCCGCCTGGCAGATCGCGGGGCAGACTTGTGTGCAGGTTTTTTTCATTCGCGGCGGACGCAACAACGGCAACCGCGCGTTCTTTCCGACCCATAGTCGGGCGCGCGAGGACGGCGAGACGCTGGGCGAGGTGTTGGCGGCGTTCGTGGTGCAGTTCTACGACGACAAGACCCCGCCGAAGCTGGTGCTGGCGAGCGATGAGATGCCGGAGACGGATCTGATTGCGGACGCGCTCTCCATCAAAGCCGGACGGCGGGTGGAGATCGCGGTGCACGACCTATCATAAAAAAAAACTGTGATCGAGCACGCGCAGATCAACGCGCGCGAGGCGTTGGAGCGCAAGCTGGCCGAAAGTGCGGGGCAGGCTAAGCTGCTCGAAGGGATGGTGGCGACGTTCGGGCTGGCGGCGGTGCCGGAGCGGATCGAGGTCTATGACAACAGCCACATGATGGGGACCAACGCCTACGGCGTAATGATCGTCGCCGGGCCGGAGGGATTTCGAAAGAACGCTTATCGGAAATACGGCATTCGCGGACCGATCGCGCCGGGCGATGATTTCGCGATGATGCGTGAGGTGCTGGAGCGGCGGTTCGGCAAAAGCGCGCGTGCAGGCGGGGCGAGCGAGGATCCGGACTGGCCGGATGTGGTGATGATCGACGGAGGGGCGGGGCAGTATTCGGCGGCGCGCGGCGTGATGGATGATCTCGGCGTGACGGACGTGACGTTGATCGCGATTGCCAAGGGGCCCGACCGTGATGCGGGGCGGGAATGGTT
>CAXUIA010000422.1:0-2173 GCA_964250835.1 uncultured Acetobacteraceae bacterium
ACCGCGGGCCCGACGAAAATTCCGACCAGGCCGAACGCCGATAGGCCGCCGATCACGCCGGTCAGCACCACGAGCATCGGCAAGTCGGCGCTGCGCTGGATGAGAAACGGCCGCAGCACATTGTCGATCGTGATCGCGACGATTGAGATCACCAGGAGGATCGTCGCGTGGGTTGCGTCGGCAAACCAATACATCCAGATCACGGCCGGGATCAGAACCAGGCCCGGACCGATCTGTGTCAGGCAGACGACGAAGGTGACCGCCGTGAGCACGGTCGAGAACGGAACGCCGGCGAGCTTGAGCCCGACGAAGCTCACGATCGTCTCGGCGAGCGAAGTCACCATCACACCGATGGCGACCGCGCGGATCGCATGGCCGGCGAGCTCCACCATGCGCTCGCCGCGCTCGCCGGCCAGACGATGGCCGAAACGGAGTGCCAGTTCGCCCGCACGTTCGCCCTTCGCGTGCAGGACGGCGGTGACGGCCAGCGTCAGCAGGAACTCGAGCACAAGGATGCCGAAGCTGCCGATGAAGCCGAGGAACCACTGCGCCACCCGTCCGGCATAGGGCGCGATCCGCGGCGCCAGTTGCGAAAGGCCCGCGTTCTCCACGTCGCTCCCGGCACGTGCGAGGCCGTGGCCTACGATCGGCAGGTCGGTGATCCATTTGGGCACGGCCGGGGCGCGGAGGTCCGACGCCGATCGGATCAAGGTAAAGAGTTGGTCGGCGTGGTTGAGCAGGGTGGCGGTCGCGACCCAGAACGGGACGACGAAGACGATCAGGACCACCACCGCAGTGAGCAGGACGGCAAGCCCGCGGCTGCCCCAAAGCAGACGCTGCAGGCGGAGCAGAAGCGGCCAGGTCGCGACCACGATCGTGGTCGCCCAGACAAGGGCCGGAAGGAAAGGACGAAGCACGGCCAGCGAGGCAAGGATCAGGATCCCCACCACCGCGAAGGCGAGCGTGTTGCGCGTGATGTCGGGCGCGGAAGGTGTCACGCCGGTGATGGCCGGGCGCCGCGAGCGAGCATGACCGCGATGACCAGCAGCGCCACCGCCAGGACGATCGCCATCGACGCCACGCCCGGCCAGCGCAGATGTTCCCAGAACCAGCCGCCGGTGGAGCCGAGCACGCTCAGGCCAGCATAGAAGCAGAACAGGTAGAGTGCAGAGGCGTGGCCCTTGTTGCGTCCGCCGAGTTGGCCGACCCAGGCGCTCGCGACCGTGTGGGTTCCGAAGAAGCCGAAGGTCAGCATGGCGATGCCGGCGATGACCGCCGGCAGGGGCGCCGCAAGCGTCAGCAGCACGCCGGCCAGCATGGTGGCGGCGGCGAGCACCATCGCAAGTCCGCGCCCGAGGCGTGCCACGGCGCGGCCGGTGGTGGTCGAGCCGGCGATGCCGAAAATGTAGACCAGGAAGATCATGCCGATTGCCGTTTGGCTCAGGCCGTAGGGGGGCGCGATCAGCCGGAAACCGGTGAAGTTGTAGACGGCGATGAACGGCCCGGCGACGAGGAAGCCTGCCAGCAGAAGAGGCCTTATTCTGGCTCGCCCAAGCAGTCGGGCGAAGATCACGCCGTGGGTGGCGAAGCTTTGCCGTCCGCTGGGCCGGAAGTTGCGCGAAGCCGGCAGCACGCGAACGAAGATCAGGGCGGCGCCGAGCCCCAGCAGTGCGAGAACAGCCATGGCCGCGCGCCAGCCTTCGGTCTCGGCGATGGCGCCCGCGAGCAGGCGACCGGTCATCCCGCCGAGCGCATTGCCGGCGATGTAGATGCCCATGGCGCGGCCAAGCGATGCGGGCTCGATCTCCTCGGCAAGATAGGCCATTGCGACCGCCGGCACCCCGCCCGCCGTGACGCCGGTCAGCAGACGCAACGCCAGCAAAGCGTGCCAGCCCGGTGCCGCCGCGCAGCCGAGCGTCAGCAGGCCGGTTCCGAACAGCGACAGCGTCATGACCTGCTTGCGGCCTAGCTCCTCCGAGACGATCCCGGCAAGAAAGATCGTGACCGTCAGCACCGCCGTCGAGAGCGAAAGCGACAGGCTGCTCTCGGTCGCCGACAGCCCGAACACGTGCGAGAAGATCGGCAACATCGGCTGGACGCAATAGAGCAGGGCAAAGGTTGAAAACCCGCTGGCGCAGAGGCCAACCATCGCCCGCCGGTAATCGGTCCCGCC
>CAXUIA010000423.1:0-552 GCA_964250835.1 uncultured Acetobacteraceae bacterium
GCACTACACGCAGTTGATCGAGCAGGGCATGCCGACGCCGCTCGGACCCGGGTTCAGCGTCATACGCACCGGCACCGGCTCGCTGTCGCTGCTCGCGGGCGGGACGATCGACGAGGCTTCGACTTACGGGATCTATACCGCCGGGACGCAGTCGCCCGGTGTGATCGGCACCGCCTACGACCCGCTCGGCAACTCGTTCGCGGCGACCGACACGAGCCTGACGACGACGTCGGAGCAGGCCGTCAACGCGGCGATCGACGCGTCCTATCCCGAGGGCGGCGGCAACGTCGCCGTCGCCGCGCAGGGCAACCTGCTGACGACGTCGCTGACGAACTACGGTGTTATCGCCGGCAATCCTTTTTCCCAGACGGGTGCGTGGCTCGATCGGCAGGGGGACGGCACGTCCGCCGATCCCGGCGCCTGGTGGGTGAACTTCGGCGACTATGTCCCGGTGGTGGGCTCTCAGGTCCTATCGTCGTCAATGGTGGCAGTGGTTCCGGTGCTTGCCGGTTTTACCGGCATTGGAACGCTTGGTGGCGGGAACCTGACCGT
>CAXUIA010000423.1:562-2154 GCA_964250835.1 uncultured Acetobacteraceae bacterium
CGCCGGCGTGACGCAGGTCGCGACAGGTGCTGCACCGCAGCTTGCTGTGAACGATGCGAACGGCGACAGCGTGATGTTTCAGCACACGTTTGGCCTCGATCTCGCGGTCGGCAGCACGGGGCGATCGATGCCGAACGGCGTATTGCTGACCGGCGGTGGAAAGCTGTCGCTGACGGTCGGGAACGCCCTTGACCCGGTCTCACAGATTTTGAACGCCAATGCTCCAACCCTGCAGAGTACAATTACCGCGCTGCGTGGATCTGTCTTGATCCATGCCGGGACGATCAGTTCGGTCAACGGCAGCGTTGGTCTCGCGTCGGTGACCAACCATCCATACACCGCCGCAATCGATGCCGGGCCGCAAGTCATCCTTGGCGACTCGATTGCCTTGATCGAGACGCGCGGTGATCTTTCGCTCGGGTCGGAAGCCGATCCCGGCTTTCAGCCCACCCAGTATGTGTCTCCGAACGGGGCGACGAGCTGGTTTAGTCTCTCGCAGCCAACAACCGCCGTTGACCTGTTTTCTGCCGGCGGCGATGTCGCACCTGTCGAGCTGACGGGGGGCTTTTCGTTCACCTACGCACCGACCCTCGTCGCGACGGCTGCGAGCGGAAGCGTCTATGCGCTCGCGGGCTCCACGAGCGGCAACTCCGCCAACGGCAACCTGCTGGAGTTGCTCCCGTCACCGACAGGTCAGCTCGAGTTCTTGGCCGGAACAGCAATCGTCGGTGGTGCGCTGTCGGTTAACGGTTCGGTCGCGCTAGGTCCAGTCGTGGAAATGTCTGGAGCCGATCCTTCGCTCACTCCGTCGGTCAGCACTCCCGCGTTCACGGGTGAGATTGGAACGGGAGCCGCATCCAACACGACAGAAGCTGTCGACGTGCCATTTGCTTTCGGAACCGACACCACGACCGGTTTCCTTCACGCGAATGATCCCAATCCGGTTCGGTTCTACGCGGCACACGGCGACATCGAGTATCTCTCGACCGGTCAAATCATCAACTCCAACCAATACATTGCTGCCAAAGCCGTTCAAGTCAGGGCGGGTCGGGATATTGTCGACCTGAACCAGACCGCCGGGTCCGGACTGTTTTTCAACAATAACGCCAACGACATCTCGATCATTTCGGCCGGCGCCAACATCTTCTTCGCCAACGCGCAGGTCGCCGGACCCGGACTGCTCGAAGTGTCGGCGGGCGGAAACATCGATCAGACCGCGCAGACGGCCACGTCAGCCAACTCGCTCGTCTCGCTCGGCTACGTTGTGGACCAGACCGTCGCCACGCGCGATGCCGGCGCCGGGATCACGGTCGAGGCCGGGATCGGGCCGGGGGGAAGGCAGGCGGGCGGCATCGATTTGACCGACTTCGCGGATCTGTATTTCAATCCGGCCAACCTTGCCAACCCGAGCACGCCGCTGCAGCAACAGCCGGGCAAGGTCGTGCGCACCTACCAGGACCAACTGCTTGCCTTCCTGCAGCAGCGGATCGGCTATAGGGGGCCAGCGAGCGGGGCGATCGCGGCGTTCCTGGCGCTGCCGACCGAGATCCAGCAGATCCTGGTGCTGCAGGTCTACTATGCCGAGCTCAACC
>CAXUIA010000424.1:0-2134 GCA_964250835.1 uncultured Acetobacteraceae bacterium
GTCCTGAGCTACAGCACGGATGTGCTGACGGCACCGGTCACACTGTCCGGCGCTCCGGTCGCGCACCTGTTTGCCTCCACGACGGGCACTGACGCGGATTGGGTGATCAAGCTGATCGACGTCTATCCGGATGACTATCCGGCAAAGCCGGCGTTGGGCGGATACGAACTCGGCGTGGGCATGGACATCCTGCGCGGGCGCTACCGCGACGATCCGGCGCATCCGAGCGCCATCCCGGCGGGACAAACGGTCGCCTACACGCTGCGGCTGCCCAACGTGGATCACGTGTTCCTGCCGGGGCACCGGATCATGGTGCAGATCCAGTCGAGCTGGTTTCCGCTCTATGACCGCAATCCGCAGACCTATGTGGCCAACATCTTCTTCGCGCAGCCGACCGACTACAAGGCGGCGACCGTTAAGGTGTTCCACGCGCCGGATGCGGCGAGCTTCGTGCAATTGCCGGTGGTGCCGGGCGATACGGGAACGGTTGTCGGAGGTGAGTGATGGCGTTCGTCGACCATGTGCGGGAGGTGTTGAGGGCGGCGGCGCCGCTGAAGTATCCGGTGATGATCGACAAGGGTCTATACGCGGTCGAAGCGGTGCACGACGACTACGCCGACCTGCGGGTGGGCAACGTGACGGACGATGCGGGCAGCAAGACGATCACGCTGGATGCGTATACGCGGTCAGTGAAGCTGTCGGAGATCGCGTCGGTGCAGGCGGTGCCGGATTGGCGGATCGTTCCGGGGTAGGGGGGGGGGGGGGCCGGGGGCGCGGGGCCGCGCGGGGGGGGGGGCGGGGGGGCGGGGGGCCGGGCTGGGGCCGGTTGGCCCCAGACCCCGTTTTGGGAAGAGCGCGTGCGTTTTGCGACTTGTGCTGGCGACGACTAGACCCAGCCCGTTCAGGCGGCTTCGCTGGCGCTTTCGCGGGTTGGATGCGCGGCCAAATACTCCTCACCGCATAGAGCCTCGACGACGGCCATGCCGTCATGGGGCGGGATGAGTTTGAAAAGCCGCTCCATCGCATCGGCATCAATGATGCGCGCTTCCATAAGCGCGATGATGAAGCCGTCCCAGAACATCATGACGTCCGTCATGCCCGGACGCGCCTTGAGATGTTCGAGCATCCGCCTCCGGATCTCGTCCTCCCCGATCATCTTGACGTCCATGACCTTACCTCCTTGACCAACTGACCGGACCTTCAGGGGTCAGTAGTGGGATGTTGTTGAACTTGGCGTCACCTGAGGGTGACCTGCTCTGGTCGGCACCGACTGCTCTGGCCATGCCACCCTCGGCCGCCTCTTTGGTCATTCCTGGCTGACGGCGCGCATCGGCCACTATACCGTAAGACGCGGCGGTGCCGCGTGGCTGAGCGCCCGCGTCGTTGCGCGGGAACCGGTTGATGCGGGCATGGCACCGACGCGTCAGGGCTCGCTCGGCGCGAAACCGCTGCTCCCAATCGTGGCAACCGAACCGTTGCGGTGTTAGTCCTCACGCCCGTCCGGGGCCGCGCGGCGTCTCGAAGCGAGGGAAGCAAACCTTTGGTGGAGTGGTTCTATGCACGGGAGGGTGGCCGCTCGGGGCCCCATACCGACGAAGAGATGCGCGCGCTGGCCCGCTCCGGCGAGATCGACCGCGCCACGCAGTGCTGGCAGCCTGCTTACGGAAGCCGGTGGCGCCGGTTCGACGACACCGAGCTCGGTGGCTCCATGGGTGTCGTGCCGCCGCCGCTGCCGGACGGCGCACCTCCGGCCCGGACGGTCCGCAATCACTGGGCATGGTGCATCGCACCACTGGCTCGCGGATGTCGATATCGGGAACGTCGGGAGCGGTGCTCATGTGTGCCTTACGTTCCGACCGACGACATCACCCCAGCCCGTTTCAGGCGGGTTCGCTTGCGCTTTCGCGGGTTGGATGCGCGGCGAAATACTCCTCGCCCAGCATGGCTTCCGCGACGGCCAGCTTACGCCCAGGAGGCAGCGCCTCGCCAAGCCGCAGCATCGCATTCGGATCGAGAATACCGGCTTCACCTAGCGCCGAGATGTAGCCTTCCCAGAACATGACGACGTCGGGCAGCCCTGGACGGGCTGCAAGATGTTCCGCAATGCGCGCCCGTATCTCGCTCTCTTCAATGA
>CAXUIA010000425.1:0-281 GCA_964250835.1 uncultured Acetobacteraceae bacterium
GGCGCTGCCACCGCAACCGGCGTCGGTGCGGCGCCCGGCGTCCCCGCCATGATCGGCGGCGGCCTGCTCGGTCTGAACGGCCTCGACAACGCGCAGGCCGGCCTCCGCACCGCCCTAACCGGCTCCTTCCATCACACCCTCACCTCCGAGGCGGCCGGGAGCGCCGCGCAGGCCGTTGGGGCTTCTCCAAAAACAGCCGCCGCCATAACCAACGGTGTCGACCTCGCCCAAGGCATCGCAGGCGGTGCCGCCTCCACGATGACAGGCCTCGCGAGAAGAGA
>CAXUIA010000425.1:291-1177 GCA_964250835.1 uncultured Acetobacteraceae bacterium
GAAGCATCCGAAGCCGTTCGTGCGGCCAATCAGACGATCGAACAAACGGGCGTGTCGCGGGCCAAGGCAACGACAGAGGCCCTGTCCACATCAGGACCCTCGATCGAGGAGCGGTCGGCGGCGAGTGTGGCCGACAAGCTCTCCCGCTACCTGCTCAATGTCGATCATCCGGTCGGCGGCTCCAAAGCCGCTTGGTTTCGTCAAGCACTCGGCTTCACCCGAGAGAACAGCCACGATCTTGCAAAACAGTTGGTATTTGACCCTGCGGAGGCGGTGCAAACCGGGACGACCCAGTATGGGACGAAGTTCAACCAGGTGATTGACGTCGTTGGGGCCAACGGTCGTACTATCCCCGTGACCACAGCGTGGATCAAAGGAGAAGACAACGTGCCTAAGCTGGTGACCGCAGTTCCGAGCAAACAGTAATGTTCGAGGAATACGACGTCATACGGCTAAGGTCGCGAACCAGCACGATACCGCTGCCGCCGGGAACGAGAGGCACGATACTTCTGATCCACGCCGCCACCCCGCCTGCTTACGAAGTGGAGTTCGTGGACGACGCCGGAGAGTCGCTCGGAACCTTCACCGCTCACGACGAGGATCTCGCCCTGGAGACCAAAGTCGAGACCTGACGGACCATCGAAAGCGCGCCTGTCATCCGAGCCTCGCCGATGTCAGAAATCAGCTTCATTGTCCCGCCGGACCAACTCCCGGAGAACCTCAAGCTCCCGCCGCCTCCACGGCAATGATCGCGTCGAGCGTGCTCCCGGACATGATGCCCTTGTGGTTCCTGGCCGAAAACGAACGCCTGTTCCTCTTCTGGCACCGTTCCCTCAAGGAGCAATACCCGACCCGCTCCCTCATCCCGTTCGCGAAGTGGGATCCC
>CAXUIA010000425.1:1187-2133 GCA_964250835.1 uncultured Acetobacteraceae bacterium
CTCCGACACCTCCGCCGATCCGGCCGTCGAACTGATCCACGCCTACACCACCGCAGGCTGGGAAGCCCGCGGCCGCCTGCCCAACTTCCAAGCCTGGCTCGAAGAAGCCGCCGCCGACTCGAAGAATGTCGAGGCCGACGCGCCCTAGCGCCCAATCAAAGCCCGAAGCTTGGCCCGGACCTGCGCCCTCTCCGCCGCCATCCGCCCTTCTTGAGCTGCATGCCGTGCCCGCCGATCCTGGCTCTGGACCTGGCCCATCAGCACCCCACGCGCTGGCATCGTTCCGGACAAGACCTCGGACCATCCGCTCACGAGCGGCCAGCCGCCCACCAAAACGCGCTCCAGGACTCCAAGAATTTCAAGTTCAGCCACCTCACGTCGCCCTCTCACCGCACGTGACAACGCAACCCACGCGCCGCTCCCCCGCTGAGTCCAATCTCTCCACAAAGGGACCAGCCCATGCCGGACGACAGCGTGACCAAGGTGAACGCGGCCAAAGCCCCGACCGGTCCGCAAGGCCAGCGCTACCTCGCGCACGGCCAAGCCATCTCCATGCGCCTGTGGGACGCGGTTCAGCCCGGCGACAGCAGCGAACCGGTGCGACGCGACTACGAGACCGTCGGCTACGTGATCTCCGGCCAGGCCGAGCTCGAGCTGGCGGGGCAGACCGTCGTCCTGCGGCCAGGCAACTCCTGGATCGTCCCGAAGGGCGCCGAGCACAGCTACCTGATCACCCAATCCTTCACCGCCATCGAGGCCACCCATCCGCCCGCCGAGTCCAACAACCGCGACCTGCCCCCCAACGCCTGATCCATCAGACGAGGACCCTCGCTTTGACCCGTCTCTCTCTCGCCGCACTCATCGCGGCCCTCGCCGCCGCGCCGGCGCTCGCTCAAACCACGGCGCCGCAGCCCCGTGCCGCCCCCGACGCGAGCGGGCCCCAAAC
>CAXUIA010000426.1:0-2130 GCA_964250835.1 uncultured Acetobacteraceae bacterium
GCGTGGCGGTCTCGCTCCGCGCGGCCGCCAGCACGCGCTGCCGCGGCGCGAGCTCGCTCGCCGGCAGTGCGCGGCCAGCGCCCGGCGGCCGACCGGGCGCACCCGCCGGCCGCTGCGTGGAACCGCCACCGGGCGGCGTTGTCGCCGGTGCGCCAGGAACAGGGCCACGCTTCTTGCGGACCTCCACCTCGACCACCTTGGAGCGACCGTGACTAAAACTCTGACGGACCGATCCGGCGTTGACAGTCCGACCGAGCTCCAACCTGCCCGGCCGCAGCGAAAGCCGTCCCTTAGCCGCGTCTTGATCCTTCGAATCGCTCATACACCCGCCTGCTTGAATATTCCGCCGGCAACGTCGGCGGGTCCACCTCTGAGCCCGGACAAACGCGCCGACTCGATCGCGACCAGCTCGGCCAGTCGGCCGGGCGAGATCGCCACATGCACAATATGGTCGCGGCCGAACGCCGCGCCCAGCGTCGCCGCGTCCAGCGGGGCGACAAACTTCAACTCGGCCGCGCCGGACAGCAGCCGTTCTCGCTCATCCACACTTCCGTCCCGCGCGACCACAACAAGACCGCACCGGCCGGACGCAATCACTGCGCGAGCACGCACAAACCCAAACGCGGCCTGACCCGCACGCCGCGCCAGACCGAGAGTGTCGATCAGGCGGCGGACAAGAGCCATTTCCACGATCGCCGCAAGGTCAGGAGGAACGACCACTTGTGCTCGGGCGGCACGCGCAAATGCGCCCTTCGTTCGCGCGGTTTCTAGCACATCGGAACGCGCGCTCAACCAAATTCCCCGTCCCGGCAGCTTGCGCGCGACATCAGGCACAACCTGACGGTCAGGCCCGATCACGAAGCGCAGCATGCAGGCCGGATCGGTCCGCTCCCGGGTCACAATGCAACGGCGAAGCGGCCCCTCATCGGGGTCCTCCGCCTCCACCATCAAATCAGACGTGTTGATCCCCCTCGGTCGCAGCGGCCGGCTCCTCACCAAACCAGTGCGCACGCGCCGACATGATGATCTCATTGGCAAGCTCGCCATCGAAGGGCTCGCTGCCGCCCAGAACTTCGACGAGCTCATCGCCCGCCAGATCGGCCAGATCGTCGAGCGTCTTGACGCCTTTCTCCCCCAACACGACCAGCATCTGTGGCGAGAACGCCTCGAACGAGGCCACGTCGTCAGTCACACCGAGTTCACGCCGCTTCTCTTCCAGCTCCTCGTAGCGGCGGACCAGCGCCGCCTCCGCCCGCCTGATCAACTCCTCGGCCACACCGTCATCGAAGCCTTCAATGTCGGCCAGCTCGTCCGGCGGCACGCCAGCCAGCTCCTCAACCGTGTTGAAACCCTCCGTCACCAAAAGACCCGCGATGACGTCATCCACATCCAGGGCGTCGACGAACAGACCAGTACGACGCCGAAACTCCTCCTGCCGCCGCTCGCTCTCCTCGGCCTCAGTCAAGATGTCGATGTCCCAGCGGGTGAGCTGCGACGCAAGCCGCACGTTCTGGCCGCGACGTCCGATGGCGAGCGAAAGCTGCTCGTCGGGCACCACCACCTCGACCCGTCCCGCCTCTTCATCCATCACCACCTTGGTCACCTCGGCAGGTGCCAGCGCGTTGACGACGAAGGTCGCCTCCTGGCTCGACCACGGAATAATGTCGATCTTCTCGCCCTGTAGCTCTTGAACGACCGCCTGGACGCGCGAGCCGCGCATGCCCACGCAGGCGCCCACCGGGTCGATTGAGCTGTCACGCGAGATGACGGCCATCTTCGCGCGCGATCCCGGGTCCCGCGCGACCGCCTTGATCTCGATGATGCCGTCGTAGATCTCCGGCACTTCCTGGGCGAACAGCTTGGCCAAGAACGCCGGATGGGTGCGGCTGAGGAAGATCTGCGGCCCACGCGGCTCCTCGCGCACGTCATAAATGTAGGCACGCACCCGGTCGCCGTTACGAAACGCCTCACGCGGGATCAGCTCGTCGCGACGCAGCAACGCCTCGGCCCGGCCGATCTCCACCATCATGTTGCCATACTCGGTCCGCTTGACGGTGCCGTTGATGATCTCGCCGACGCGGTCCTTGAACTCGTCGTACTGCTTCTTGCGCTCGTACTCGCGCACCCGCT
>CAXUIA010000427.1:0-2122 GCA_964250835.1 uncultured Acetobacteraceae bacterium
GCGCGGATCGATCACCATCGGCTCGATCCCGAAAGCTGCCGCCATCGGGGCCAGCGACTGCGCGATATGGACCGCCCCTACCAGCAGCAGCCGCGGCGCCGGCAGGTGTAGATCGAGAAAAAAGCTTTCGCCTCCGATCAGTGTCTTCATCGACCGGCCTTTGGCGCGCGTCACCGTGGAGGCCTCGGGACGCTCCGCCTGCGCACCCTCATCTGGCTGCCCACCCTCAGCAGGAAGCAGCCGTTGCGCGCCATCCGACAGCCGCGTCGCGAGCACCGTCGGCCTGCGGGCCTTGCGACGGGCGAGCAGCGCTGCCAGGTTGTCCGGTGTCACCCGAGACCCTGCAGCGGTTCGATCATAACCTCTATTTCGCCACCGCATGCGAGGCCCATCGACCAGGCGCGCTGTTCCGTCACATCGAATTGGACCAGCCGCATCGACCCGGCATCGAGCGTCTCAAGGGCCAATGCCACGACTTCGCTCTCGCCGCATCCACCGCTCACCGAACCGGCCATCCGGCCAGACCGCGTCACCACCAGCCGGCTTCCCGGCGGACAGGGGGAGCTTCCCCAGGTTTGCGTCACGGTCGCAATCGCGACCGTCTCGCCCGCGCGGAGCCAGTCCGCCGCCACTCGGAGCACGTCGTCCGGCAAGCTCAGCGGCCCCAGAACGCTCACAGGATGCCCACCACGAACAGCACGACGAGGATGAATACCGCCCCTCCGATCGTGGAGTCACGTGGCATGCCGGCCAGCGTGCGCCCGATAACAGCGAGAGGCGATGCCTTGCCCGAGGTCGCCGCATTCACCGCCGCCGCCGTCGCACCAGCCAATCCCTCTGCGGCGATCGGCGCCGGCGTCGCTGCGCGCTGGCCAAGATGGGTCAACACGCGATCGATCGCGGCTTCGATCGTCTCACGCTCGCTGTCCGGAAGGTCAACCGCCAGCCGCCATAGTAGCCGCGTGAATACGCCGTCCTCTGCCATCGTGATGTCGGCTCGTCCGCCGAAGCCGCGCTCGACACCGGCTGGCGCCGACATCTGAACGATCGACTGCGCCGGCCCGCTCGAAGTCTCAGGAACCGCTTCGGTATGCCAACCGCCGTTCTCGCCCGGGAAGCGGACCCCGAAGCCATCCCCGCGGCGTTCAACGGTGCAACCCGGCGGAAGGCTCTCCGTCAGGGTCGCCAGGTCGGACATGGCACGCCAAACGACCTCGCGCGCCGCCGGCAGCCTTCGTTCACCTGATACGTCCATCGTGTGCTCCAGCGATTGGCTTTCGTTCATGCCGCGTTTAACCAGATATGAGAAACGTCCAGCCTGAGAGGAACTGGCAGTTGGGTCAGTTGCGCGTCGCGGTCGTTCCCGTCACTCCCCTGCAGCAGAACTGCACTCTTGTCTGGGACACCGACGAGAACGCGGCCATCGTCATCGATCCGGGTGGCGACGCCACCACGGTCGCCGATCGCGTCCGCTCGCTGGGACTAAACGTCGAGCGCATCCTTCTCACCCACGGGCATCTCGACCATGCGGGTGGGGCATCTGAGCTTCACGATCTGCTTGAGGTGCCGGTCGAGGGACCCGATCAACGCGACGCCTTTCTCCTTGAAACTCTGGAAGAGGAGGGACGCCGCTGGAATTTCGAGACAAGGCGTGTCAAGCCGTCGCGATTTCTCGCCGAAGGCGACGCTTTCGCACTCGGTCCTCACCGCTTCGACGTCCTTCACGTTCCTGGCCATACGCCCGGGCACATCGTCTTCGTCGAGCGCGCCGCCCGCTTCGCCCAATTGGGCGATACGCTCTTCGCCGGCTCAGTCGGCCGCACCGACTTTCCTTACGGCGACGGCCCGCTTCTTATCGCCGGCATCAGGGCCAAGCTCCTGCCGCTCGGAGACGACGTGCGTTTCGTCTGCGGACACGGACCGACGTCGACCATTGGCGACGAGCGCCGGCGTAATCCCTTTCTTAAGCTTGGATAAATCATGGGGCTTTGCCCCAAACCTCGCCGGGGCTGTCAGCCCCAGCCCCCGCTTGAAAAGACAGCTGCCCACAATAATAGAGAACGACATATTTAGTCGGCCCACCCCACGTGCACCCCACCCCCTAGCAATTACTCGGGTCTAC
>CAXUIA010000428.1:0-2121 GCA_964250835.1 uncultured Acetobacteraceae bacterium
GCGTCGCTGCGCAGGCTCGGCGTCGAGGTGCGGCTGGGCGTGCAGGTGACCGGCTGTGACGTGCACGGCGTCGATACGAGCGAGGGCCGGATCGAGGCGTCGACGCTGGTTTGGGCGGCGGGCGTGCGGGCCTCGCCGGCAGCCGATTGGCTCGGCGTGCAGCCCGATCGGCATGGCCGCGTGCCCGTCCGTGCCGACCTCACGCTTGCAGGCCACCCCGAGATAGCAGTCATCGGCGACACTGCCGCGGCAGCGTCGGAAGGCGGCAAGGCGGTGCCCGGCGTGGCACCGGCGGCCAAGCAGATGGGGCATTTCACCGGGCGCCGGATCGCAGCTCAATCGGCAGGGCGTCGGGCGCCCGAGCGGTTCGTCTATCGCGATCAGGGCGAGCTCGCCACGATCGGCCGCAACGCCGCCGTCGCGCGGATCGGCCCGATCAAGCTGACCGGCTTCGTTGCCTGGGCGTTCTGGGGCATCGCGCACATCTTCTTTCTGGTGACGTTGCGTGATCGGATCGTGGTTTCGGTGAACTGGTTGTGGAGCTACGTCACGCATGTGCGTGCGGCGCGCGTGGTGACGAGAGCGGATGATCGTTTCACCAGCCGCAGTTCTCCATGAGAAGAAACAAAGAGGCGCGTCCTTAGCGCAGCTATCGAGCTCCTTAAGGCTGTCTGAACGAGACCGCAACGTTGGCGGGGGCGCTGTCTCCGGCGGGCGCAGGGCCCCTGCCCTTTTGCCTTATCCGAATAGGCTGTTTTGAGCGTAGGCCTGAAGGGCGCTGCTCGTGTTGGTGGTGGTGTTGGTGCCCGTCTGGCCGTTTTGGCCGACGCCCAGCAGGAGGGCCTGCTGGTTGCTCGAGAGGCTGGCGAAGGGGCGGGACGCGGCGCCACCCGCGGGGGTGGGGGCCGTGTGGATAGGAGCCGCGGGCGTGGGTGTGCCGGGGCCGGCGGACGCCGGCGCGAGCAGCGAGGGCGTATTCCAGGCTCCCTGGCTCGATGTGGCGCCCTTGGCAGTCGCGTTGTTCGCGGCGTCCGCTGCGTGGCTGCTGGCGGACGACGCGTGATGCGTGGCGGAGTGGATGTGCATGGCTGTCTCCCTTACGTCCGTGCGCCGTTTTGAAGCGTTGCCGGGACAGTTTGTGCCGGCGACAGATGTGTTGCACGCGCCGTGCCAAATGTTTGCCGAGCGGAACGGCCTGTATCCGGGCACCGGCTGGCAAAAGCTGCCGGGCCGCGGTGACCGATCGGCAGAAACTGCCTGCTGCGGCCGGTTGGATGTCAGGTTGGTTTGGAGAGGGCGAGAACCGGCTCGGGGCAGTCAAGCAGGGTGCGCATCTGGTGAGACAATTCGGCAAGACGCCAGGGCTTGGCGAGAAGCATGGTGCGCGCATCGAAGGTGACAGTAGCGAGCACGCGCGCTTGGACGTCGCCGGTGTTGAACAGAATGGGCAATGCGGGCAGCAGCGCGCGAGCGCGGCGGACAAGATCGGCGACGTCGAGTGGTCCAGGCATCATGACGTCGGTGAAGACGAGGTCTGGCCGCAACCCGTCATCCTCCATCAGACGGCAGGCGGCGAGCGCGTCGGCGGCCTCGACGACGCGGTAGCCGAGCTGCTCGAGCGCCTCACGGGAAGCGCGCGAGACCACCGGATCGTCCTCGACCAGGAGGATGGTCTCGCCAGCCCCGCGCTCGACCGGTGCGGCGACGGCGACCGGTCCGGGGCGCTCGACGGCACGCGGCATGTCGAGGCTGGCGCAGGTGCCGCGTCCGAGCTCGCTTTCAAGCCGGAAGCGGCCGCCGGACTGACGGGCGAAACCGTCGACGAGAGAAACCCCAAGGCCCACGCCGGCGCCGACGCCCTTGGTCGTGTAGAAAGGCTCGGCGGCGCGCGCGATCTGCTCATCGGTCATGCCGATGCCATCGTCCAGGACATCGATCCGCACGTAGTCGGCGTGTGTGTTGGCGTCGGCGACGTTGCGTGCGGAGATGGCGAGACGGCCGCCTCCTGGCATCGCGTCGCGTCCGTTCAGCGCCAGGTTCAGGAGGCGTTCTCGAGACCGGCAGGGTCGGCGAAGACCGGCCAGAGATCGGGTGCCATGGAAAGCTCGACCTCAATCATGT
>CAXUIA010000429.1:0-2118 GCA_964250835.1 uncultured Acetobacteraceae bacterium
GCTGATCGGGCGCGAGCGCGGCTATCACGGCGTCGGCTTCGGCGGCATCTCGGTGGGCGGCATCTCCGGCAACCGCAAGATGTTCGGCCCCGGCCTGCCCGGCGTCGACCATCTCCCCCACACCCACGACCTCGCGCGCAACGCCTTCAGCCGCGGCCAGCCACAGCATGGCGCCGAGCTCGCCGACGCGCTCGAGCGCCTGCTCCTGCTGCATGATGCATCAACCGTCGCCGCCGTCATCGTCGAGCCGCTCGCGGGCTCGACCGGCGTGCTCCCGCCGCCAGTGGGCTATCTCGAGCGCCTGCGCGAGATCTGCACCCGCCACGGCATCCTGCTGATCTACGACGAGGTCATCACCGGCTTCGGCCGCCTCGGGAGCGCCTTCGCCGCCGAGCTGTTCGGCGTCATCCCCGACATCCTCGCCTGCGCCAAGGGCCTGACCAACGGCACCATCCCGATGGGCGCGGTCGCCGTCCGCTCCGAAATCCAGGACGCCTTCATGCACGGGCCCGAGCACATCATCGAGTTTGCGCACGGCTACACCTACTCCGGCCATCCGGCCGCGTGCGCCGCCGCCATCGCGCCGCTCGCCATCTACGCCAACGCGCACCTGTTCTCGCGCGCCGCCGCCCTGGCGCCCCAGTTCGAGGAAGCCGCACACCGCCTGCGCGGCGCACCACATGTTATCGACGTACGGAACATGGGCCTCGTCGCCGGGATCGAGTTGCAACCACGGCCCGGCGCCCCCACCACCCGCGCCTACGAAGTCTTCGTCAAATGCTTCGAGGCCGGAGTGATGCTTCGTTACACCGGCGAGACCATCGCGATCTCCCCGCCACTGATCATTCAGCCTTCACAAATCGACGATATCTTCGACACGCTGGCCAACGCGCTGAAGACAACGGCGTAATACAGCTTGCGCCATTTGGCAGACGGACTACATAGCCGTGCCAGATGGCGAGACTCGGAGATGATCTTTTGCTCGTAAACCGGATTTCGACACAGGCCGCCACCATACCGCCGCCCCCGACCGACTCCTTCACGCGTGCCGAGGTCGAGGCAATGCTGCGTGCCGCCTTTAACCTCTTCGACCGCTGGGGTTTGGGCGCCGCCGAGGCCCGCGCCCTGCTCGGCCATCCCTCCCTGCGCACGTTTCAACGCTGGAAAGCCGGCCAGGTCGCCGACATCCCGCACGACACCGCCTGGCGGCTCGGCGACCTGATGGGCATCCACAAGGCGCTTCGCTACATGTTCACCGACCCCGAGCGCGGCTACCGCTGGATCCGTCAGCCGAACGCGGCCTTCGGCGGCCAATCGGCGCTCGACCGCATGATCGCCGGCGCCCCCTCCGACCTGGCCTTCGTCCGCGCCTACCTGGACGCCGAACGCGGGGCCTGGTGAACCTTCCGCCTGTCGCGGAGGTCAATTGGCCGGTCTCACACCGCATCATCCGGACCGTCTATCCGCCGGTCAGCCTGTTCGAGGACATCGCCGATCCCGCGGACTGGGACCTGATCGCGTCGGCCGAAGCCAAGAGCAATCCACGCGTGCGCGACCAGATCGGCGACCTCAGCCTCATCCCGCCCGCACGGCGCATCGCGGGGCCCACCGCCTCCCTCATCATGGGCGCCTTCACCCACGCCTCGCGCGCCCGTCCCAGCCGCTTCACCGACGGCTCCTTCGGCGTCTGGTATTGCGGCGACATCCCCGAAGTCGCACTCGCCGAGACCATGTTCCACCACGAGAACTTCATGCGCGCCACCGACGAGCCCGCCGGCGTCTCCGATTTCCGCGAGCTCGTCAGCGGCATTGGCGGCCAGCTCGTCGACCTGCGCACCGGTCAAGCCGCCGACTGCCTCGCCCCCGAAGACTACGCGCCCGGCCAGGTCCTCGGCCGCGCGATCCACGACGCGGACGGCGACGGCATCATCTACCCGTCCGTTCGCTGGCCCGACGGGGAGGCCGCCGCCCTGTTCTGGCCCAACCGCGTGCGCTTGCCGGTGCTGCAGGCCCGTCAGCTCCGCTATTTCTGGGACGGCACCCGCGTCAGCAAGTATTTCGTGCACGGCACGCGCAGCTGGACATCCTGGAGTTGGGCAAAGGGCTCCGCCCCTTGAC
>CAXUIA010000430.1:0-2114 GCA_964250835.1 uncultured Acetobacteraceae bacterium
GCATGACTTCGAGCTGCGCTGTGACAGCCCTGCGGATGTGCGGATGGTTATACCCGTGGCACGCCGTCCACCAGGACGCGATCCCATCAACCAGCACGCGTCCACCCTCGAGGGTGATGGAAGTCCCGTCCGTTCGCACAACCTTGAGCGCCGGCGCAGCCCGCTGCATCTGCGTATAGGGCCGCCAACAAAACCGCGGGTCTGGCGGCGCTGCCCCCGTCACGCGAAGGCGGGCTTGCACGACGGGGTCAAGGAGCAGAACCCCTCGTCCTCATGCCCAATTTGGTCAGCAGCGCCCGATCCCGATCCTCCTCCGGGTTGGGTGTCGTCAGCAGTCGCGCCCCATAGAAAATCGAGTTCGCCCCAGCCAGCAGGCAGAGCGCCTGCGTCTCGTCCGACATCCCCTCGCGACCGGCGGCGAGCCGGACCCGGGAGGCCGGCATCGTGATCCGCGCCGCCGCGATCACCCGCACGAAGTCGATGGGTTCGACCGCCTCGGCCGCGCCAAGCGGCGTTCCCGCCACCCGAACCAGCATATTGATCGGCACGCTTTCCGGATGGCGGGGGAGATTGGCAAGTTCACAGATCAGTCCCGCCTGGTCGTCGAGCGTCTCACCCATGCCCACGATCCCGCCACAGCAAAGATGGATGCCAGCGTCGCGCACATGCCCCAGCGTTTCCAGCCGGTCGGCATAGGTCCGCGTGGTGATGATGTCCCCGTAAAACTCCGGCGAGGTGTCGAGATTATGATTGTAGTAGTCGAGCCCGGCGTCCGCGAGACGCTGGGCCTGCTGTCGCGTGAGCATGCCGAGCGTCACGCAGGGTTCGAGACCCAGCGCGCGCGCGCCCTCAACCATCGCGCACACCGCGTCGAGATCGCGATCTTTCGGGCTCCGCCAGGCCGCACCCATGCAGAACCGCTCCGCCCCTGCGTCCCGCGCGGCGCGCGCTTGTGCGAGCACGGCATCGACAGCCATCAGCTTGCCCGCGGCAAGCCCGTTGTCGTGATGAACGCTCTGTGGACAGTACGCGCAGTCTTCCGGGCAGCCCCCGGTCTTGATCGACAGCAGCGTCGAGATCTGTATCTCCGCCGGATCAAATGCCGCCCGGTGCACGGTGTGCGCCTGGTAGATCAGCTCTGGAAACGGCAGCGCCATGAGCGCCCTGACCTCGTCGCGCGTCCAATCGTGGCGCATCCGTCTCTCCTGATTGCGGCGCTTCGTGCGTTGCACGTCTTCGACGCCCAAACCCGGCATAGGCTGTAGCCTCTGGACACCACGACTGAAAGGGTGCGGGTCTGGGGCGGCCCGCCCCAGCGGGGTCCAGGGGCAGAGCCCTGCGCTATAAGACACCTATGAACTCACTAACCGCTTTCGCCACCTCCAAGCTCGCCTCCCTTGAGGCCGCCACCCAACGCCGCCACCTCACGTCGACCCTCCGCGACACCGCGCCCTGGGTGGAGCGCCACGGTCAGCGCTTCCTCTCGCTCTCCTGCAATGACACGCTGGGCCTCTCCCGCCATCCCGACGTAATCGCCGCCGCGATCGAGGCCACCCGGCGTTGGGGCACCGGCGCCGGCGCCTCCCGGCTGGTCACCGGCAACCACCCTGAACATATCCTGCTGGAGGAGGCGCTTGCCCGCTCCAAACACACCGAAGCCGCTTGCCTGTTCGGCTCCGGCTACCTCGCCAACATCGGCGTGATCCCCTCTCTCGCCGGGCCTGACGATCTCATCCTCGCCGACGAGCTCTCGCACGCCTGCCTCCTTTCGGGCGCTGCCCTCTCCCGCGCCCGCACGATCCGCTTCGCGCACAACGATGCGGACCAGCTCGCAACCCTCCTACGCCACGAGCGCGCCGCCCACCCGCGCTGCCTGATCCTGACCGAAACGGTCTTCTCGATGGACGGCGATCGCGCCCCGCTCGGCGCCATGGCCGCTCTTGCCGCCGAACACGATGTCTGGTTGCTGGCAGACGACGCCCACGGCATTGGTTTCCCCATCGAAGCAGTCGATCAAGTTCCGCTCCTCATCGGTACCCTCTCAAAAGCGCTCGGCGGCTACGGCGGCGTGCTCTACGCCTCGCAAGCGGTGGTGGACCTGATGCATTCCCGCG
>CAXUIA010000431.1:0-2109 GCA_964250835.1 uncultured Acetobacteraceae bacterium
GAGGCGGGTTGGCGGGCGGGCGCGCTGGTGCTCGAGCGGGTGGCCTCCGAAGGCGGTCTGGACGCGCTGGATGTCGATGATCCCACGGAGGCGTGGCGGACGGCGACGACGCTGGCGGCGACGCTGAGCGACGACGAACTGCTCGATGACACGCTGCCGGCCGAGGACCTGCTGTTCCGGCTGTTTCACACCGAAGGGGTGGCGGCGGACCGGCCGCGTGCGCTCGCCTACGGCTGCCGATGCACGCGCGCGCGGCTCTCGTCGATCCTCCAAGGGTTTGCGGCCGATGACCTCGACCACATGAGCGTGGATGGCGACATCGTCATGAGGTGCGAGTTCTGCAATCACGACTTCCGGTTCGGGCGCGACACCATCAAGGGCCACGCGACCGCCGGCCGCTCGGAGGGCGATTGACCCCTGCGACAACGGGCGGCAGTTTCCGGGCACGCCAGTAACAGGACGCAGCATGCGACAGAGCCGGCCCAGGGTGGTTGCGAACGGGTTCGCCGCCGGCTTGTTCGCGTTGAGCTTGTGGGGGTGTTCGGACGACGGCGGGCCGGTCGCGCAAAGTTTTCCGCCGCTGCATTACGAATATCTCAGCCCGATCCGGCTGAACATCGCGACCGTCGACGTGGCCAACCAGGCCGACGCGGCGGATGATGATCTCGCGCAGCAGAGCCCGATGCCGCCTGAGACCGCCTTGGAGCGGATGGCGCGCGATCGCCTGGTTGCCGCGGGACCGTCGGGGACGGCGACGTTCACCATCACGGAGGCGTCGATCACGCGCGGCGCGGGCGGCGCGTTGACCGAGCGGCTTTCCGTGCATCTGGATATCGCGAGTGCGGACGGGGCACGGGCGGGATATGCGGAGGCGCACGTGACGCGACGGGCGACGGGCGACGACACGTCGAGCCCGGCCGCACTCTACGACCTGACGCGACTGGCCATGCAGGACATGAACGTGGAGTTCGAGTATCAGGTCCGGCACTCGCTGCATGATTGGATCGTGTCGGGCGATGCGGTTGAGGCGCCGGTGCAGCAGGCGCCGCTCGAGGGTTCCGGGCCGCTGCCGCTCGCACCCGCGTCACCCGGTGGTGGGCCGGGGGAAGGTGCAGCAGGCGGTGCGCCGGTGCCGCTGACGCCGCCGGATCAGTCCGCACCGCCGCCGCAACTGTCGCCGCCGCCGGGGTTCCTGGCGCCACCGCCGGGCGCGGTGCCGCAGGTCGAATACCCGCCAGCCTCGTCACAGGCCGTGCCGCCCCCCGGCGGTTACTGAGCCAACTTGGTTGGAGACGATCGCTGCCGGTGTGGTTCACCTCCGACACGCATTTCGGGCATGCCAACATCATCCGCTACTCGGAGCGTCCGTTCGCGTCGGTCAGCGAGATGGACACGGCGCTGATCGATCGGTGGAACGCGCTCGTCGAGCCGGACGACACGGTGTGGCACCTGGGCGACTTCGTGTTTCGCAACGACGTGTCGGCGGGGCGGTATCTCGATCGATTGTCTGGTCGCAAGCACCTGGTGGGGGGGAACCACGACGACGCGGCGACGCGGGCGCTGCCGGGTTGGGAGTCGAGCCAGGCCTACGCCGAGGTCACGGTCGAGGACACGCGGCTGGTGCTGTTTCACTACGCGATGCGTGTGTGGAACCGGAGCCATTACGGTGCGGTGCATCTGTACGGGCACAGCCACAACTCGCTCGCGGGCGACAGCCTGTGCTGCGACGTGGGCGTCGACAATCCGGCCTGGAGCTATCGGCCGGTGACGCTTGGACAGATCAAGGGGTTCCTGGCGGGGCAGCCGGCGCATAGGGCGGTTGATCATCACGTGCGGGAGTCTCACCAGGATAAGCTGATCCAGCCGATCCAGATCGCGAGGCACAGCGGCGGACCGAACGGGATTGCCGTCGAGGCGGCCGCGCGGCGGCCATGCTGGGCCAGGGCGAAAGCCAGTCCGGCCAATGCGGCTCCGAGCAGCACAAAGGGCAGCGCCGCGGTCCCGTCCCAGGCGGCGCCCGCCGCGCGCCGCTTGCCGTCGCCCAGCCCCCGGCCTGCGCGGCCGCGGTTACGCCCGTAAGCGGCGCGCGGGGCGGCGCGGCCCCGGGCC
>CAXUIA010000432.1:0-2108 GCA_964250835.1 uncultured Acetobacteraceae bacterium
GGACGTTTCTGTTCGGCGATGAGTTTGGTGCGGTGGACGCGATGTTTGCGCCGGTGGTGACGCGGTTCCTTTCATACGACGTCGTGCCGGAGGGTGTTGCGGAGTATTGCGCGGCGGTTCGATCGTTCGGGTTGGTCGCGAGGTGGTTTGACGAGGCTGCGTCCGAGCCTCTGTCGTGGCGCTTGCCTGCAGTTGAGGGGTTTGGGAGCTAGGCCCGTCACGCGGAGGCGTGCTGCGCACGGCGGGTCGGGGGCGGAGCCCCTGGGTGTTAGTCAGGAGAGTTCGATGGTCGAGGCATTGGTGCCGGTGACGGTGCTCACCGGGTATCTCGGGGCGGGCAAGACGACGCTGCTGAACCGGATTCTGAGCGAGCAGCATGGCCGCAAGTATGCCGTGGTGGTCAATGAATTCGGTGAACTGGGGATCGACAACGACCTCGTCGTGGACAGCGACGAGGAAGTCTTCGAGATGAACAACGGGTGCGTGTGCTGCACGGTGCGCGGCGATCTGATCCGGATCGTGGGCGGACTGATGAAGCGCCGCGGGCGCTTCGACGGCATCTTCATCGAGACGAGGGGTGTCGCGAACCCGGCGCGGGTGGCGCTGAGGTTTTTCGTCGATGTGGAGTGCGGGCGCGGACGAGGCTGGACGCGATCGTGACGGTGGTGGACGCCAAGAACCTGCCGGCGCGATTGGCGGACAGCGCGGAAGCGGAGGCGCAGATCGCGTTTGCCGATGTGATCGTGCTGAACAAGGTCGATCTGGTCTCCGCCGAGGAACTCGACGCGGTCGAGGCGAGCATCCGCCGGATCAACCATTCGGCGCGTGTGATGCGTGCTGAGCGTGGGTTGGTGCCGGTGGGCGAGCTGCTCGATCAGGGTGCGTTCGACTTGGCGCGGGTTTTGGAGCGGGAGCCGGACTTTCTCGACAGCACCGAGCACAGTCACGACGAGAACGTGAACAGCATGTCATTCGAGGTGCTGCAGCCGTTGGACGGCAAGCGCTTTCAGGCGTGGATTGGATTGCTGCTGCAGGAACGCGGCGGTGATCTGCTGCGGACAAAGGGGATCCTGGACTTTGCCGGCGAGAACAGGCGGTTTGCGTTTCAGGCGGTGCACATGATGGCCGACGGCGATTTCATCGGGCCTTGGCGGGAGGCCGAGAAGCGGAGTTCTCGCCTGGTGTTCATCGGGCGCAATCTGAATCGTGTGACGCTGCGGCGAGGTTTCGAGAGCTGTGTCGCTTGAGCGGTGCGCTGATCGAGCAGCGTGGGCGGACGCGGCTCCTGGCCGGACAGGTGACGGGGTGCGCGTTCGGCCGGGGTGACGGGGTTGTGGGGTTTGCGACCGGCGAGGGATCGGTGCACGTGGTGCCTCGCTCGGGCGACGAGTGGGTGGACGTCTCAGCGCATAACGGCGTGGTGCTTTCGTTCGCGGCAGACGTCATGGCGGGCGGGTTCCTCACCGGCGGCGATGACGGGGTGCTCAACCGGGTCGGGCGCGAAGCGGTCGCCATCACATCGTTTGGCAGCCGGTGGGTGGAGTGCGTGGCGGCGTTCGGGGACGGGCTGATCGCGGCCGGTGTGGGTAAGCGCGTCGTGCTGATGGACGCCGCCGGCACGGTGCTCAAGACGCTGGAGCATCCGTCGACGGTGACGGGGGTGGCGTTCGACGCGAAGGGCAAGCGGGTCGCCGCGTCGCACTACAACGGCGTGTCGCTGTGGTTCGTGGCGTCAAAGACCGACACGCCGCGGGTGCTGGAGTGGAAAGGCAGCCATATCGGCGTCGCCATCCATCCGCAGGGCGAGGCGGTGGTGTCGGCGATGCAGGAGAACGCGCTGCATGGCTGGCGCGGGGAATGGAGGGATCTGCACGCGCGTGGCGTGCCACCCGCTGCAGGACATGGTGGCGGCAGGGTTCGCGGACGGCTCGGTGTTGCTGGCCGATATCGGGACGGAGCGGCTGCTGCCGGTCTGCGGGGCGGGCGGCAGTCCGGTTTCAGCGCTGGCTTGGAGCGGGGATGGCGCCACGTTGGCGTTCGGGACGGAGGCGGGGTTTGCGGCCGTGGTGGATTTGTCGAAAAGGTAGAGACGGGGCTCTGCCCCGAAC
>CAXUIA010000433.1:0-1332 GCA_964250835.1 uncultured Acetobacteraceae bacterium
TCTCGCCACCGCAAGCGCGACCGCGAGCGGCCCGGTCCCGATGAGCGCCTCGCTCCGCCCCGCACCCGGCGGCCGCGCGCTCGCCATCGCCACGGCAGACGCCGGCCATCTGCTGACGGCCTTCGACGTCACCGACCGCATCGGCGACGGCAATCTCTCGCTCGCCGCCACCCTCCCCGGGCAGGGTCCCGGCCAGCTCGACGGCACCATCAGGCTCGACCGCTTCACGCTGCGTCGCGTCCCCGCCGTCGTGCTGCTGCTGCGCGACCTGACCGTCTATGGCCTCGCCGACCCCGCCCCCACGCCCAACATTTCCGTCTCAACCGTCGTCGTCCCCTTCCACTGGCACGCGGGCGTGCTCACGCTCGACCACGCGCGCGCCTCTCAGCCCGCGCTCGGCATGACCGCCCGCGGCACTGTCGACACCAACGACGACCAGCTCGATCTGTCTGGCACCATCGTCCCCGCCTACGTCTTCAATACGCTGCCCGGCCGTATCCCCGTCGTCGGGCGCCTGTTCAGTCCCGAGCGCGGCGGCGGCCTGTTTGCCGCCACCTTCACGCTCAAGGGCCCGGCCAGCCATCCCTCGGTTTCGGTCAACCCACTCGCGGCCCTGCTCCCGGGCATGCTACGAGATCTCCTGCCTCACTGAGCTCACGGGCGGACGACCGATGCTGAATGTCATGCGATCCGCCCGCATCCTGGAAGGCCTGCCGCATCCGCTCGGTGCCACCTGGGACGGCCTGGGCGTCAACTTCGCCCTCTTCTCCGCCAACGCGACGCGGGTCGAGCTCTGCATCTTCGACTACGAGGGCCGCGAGCAGATCGAGTGCCTCGATTTGCCGGAATACACCGACGAGGTCTGGCACGGTTACCTCCCCGACGCCCGCCCCGGCACCGTCTACGCCTACCGCGTGCACGGACCCTACGACCCGGCCAACGGTCACCGCTTCAACCCCAACAAGCTGCTGCTCGACCCTTACGCCAAAGCCCACGTCGGCGCCGTCCAATGGAGCCCTGCTCTCTACGGCTACACGCTCGGCAACCGCGACCGGGACTTGTCCTACGACCAGACCTGCTCGTCGAAATTCATGCCCAAGTGCCGCGTCGTCGACCCCTCCTTCACCTGGGGCCGCGACCAGCGCCCACGCGTGCCCTGGGAGCGGACGATTTTCTACGAGCTGCACGCCAAAGGGTTCACCAAGCGCCACCCGCTCGTCCCCGAGGCGCTCCGCGGCACCTTTGGCGGCCTCGCCGTCAAGGAGGTCGTCGACTACATCCGCTCGCTCGGCGTGACCGCCGTCGAGATCCTGCCCGTGCACACCTTCCTCG
>CAXUIA010000433.1:1342-2075 GCA_964250835.1 uncultured Acetobacteraceae bacterium
CCTTCCTCGACGAGGACCACCTGCACGAGCAGAAGCTGCACAATTACTGGGGCTACAACACGATCGGCTTTTTCGCTCCGCATCCCGGCTACGCGTCCGGCACCACCGGCGCTCACTCCGAGTTCAAGGCGATGGTCGCCCACCTCCACGACGCCGGTCTCGAAGTCATCCTCGACGTCGTCTACAACCACACCGCCGAAGGCAATGAGCTCGGCCCGACGCTCAGCTTCAAGGGCATCGACAACGCCAGCTACTACCGGCTCGTCCCCGATAACGCGCGTTACTACATCAACGACACCGGCACCGGGAACACGCTCAACATGAGCCACCCGCGCGTGCTGCAGATGGTCACCGACAGCCTGCGCTACTGGGCGACCGAAATGCATGTCGACGGCTTCCGTTTCGACCTCGCGACCATTCTCGGCCGCGAAGCCTACGGCTTCGACGAGGGCAACGGCTTTCTCGACTCATGCCGCCAGGATCCGATCCTGTCCGACCTCAAGCTGATCGCCGAACCCTGGGATTGTGGACCGGGCGGCTACCAGGTCGGCGGCTTCCCGCCCGGCTGGGCCGAATGGAACGACCGCTTCCGCGACACCGTACGCTCGTTCTGGAAAGGGGATGCCTCGCCCGCCGAACTCTCCCGCCGTCTCTGCGCCAGCGCCGACAAGTTCAACCGCCGCGGCCGCAAGCCCTGGGCATCGGTCAACTTCATCACCGCCCACGACGGCTT
>CAXUIA010000434.1:0-1797 GCA_964250835.1 uncultured Acetobacteraceae bacterium
GCAAGGGTGTGGAGTTGGGGCTGGCCGGCCCGGGCGACGCTCGACATGACTTCGAGGTTGGCCGAGAGCGCCTGGAGAAGATTGTTGAAGTCGTGGGCAACGCCACCCGTCAGTCGGCCGAGCACATCCATTCGTTGAGCACGGCGGACGAGCTCCTCGGCGGCGACACGCTCGGTGACGTCGGAGAGAGTGAGCATCTGACCGCCGTTCGGCATTGCACTCCGGTAGACGGCGAGCACGCGCTTGCCGAGCCGCATCTCGCCCGAGAGCGGAGCGTCGCGGATGGGACGGCCCTCAAGCAGCGGCGGATCGCCGTGGGCCAGCCCGGCCGCGATCTCGCCGAAGGGAGTGCCGGGCCTGGTGAGCCGCTCCGGCAGGCCGGCGACGGGACCGAGATGCCCGTTGCTGAGAAGAAGGTCGCCGCCGGCGTCGAAGACGGCGACGCCGTCCCGCATATGGTCGACCGCGCCGCGCAGGAGCTGGGCCTGCTCGCTGGCCGACCGGCGTGCGGCGTTCAGGCGTTGGCTGCCTTCGATCAATCGATTGGTGGCGCCGCCAAGCAGCACGACGAACAGCGTGAGAGCGGCGAGCGGTGCGGCGATTTCGAGCCGCTCGCTCCGCTCGATACGGCGGAGGTTGATGGCACGATCGGCAAGTGCCTGATCGCTCACCAGCGTCGCGAGCCGGAGTGGCGGATCGACGATGTGGGCGTCCGAGCTCGGCGAGGACGGGCCGATGTGAGCCGGGATCAGCCGGCGCAGTGTGTCAAGGGCGGCGATCGTTTCAGTGGACAGAGTGTTTGCGGGCAGGCGTTTGGCGCCGAGATCGCGTTTGCGGATCGCTTCGAGAGAAAAGCGGGTGTTTTGGGCGGCTTCGTCGAAATGCGCGACAGCGGCGCTGAGATCGGCATCGGAGTGTGCCAGGCGGGCGGCTCGTTCCGCGGCGAGAGAGGCAAGGAGCGAAATCTTTATGTCGCGCAGGGTGAACGCGTCGGCGATCACGCCCCGATTAAAGGCTCGCAGATTGTCAAAGGTCATTTGAAGGCGGAGGCTGGCCACGAGCATGACGACCAGCGTGGTGACCATCAACGCGCGGATAAGGGTGACGAGGAGCCTGGGACGTCCGGACAGCCCGGCAATGGCTTGAAGGGAGGCGGCGATCAGGCTCACGATGCCAACCAGACGGGTTCCTTCAGCCGGCGGATGAAGGCTGCGTGGGCGCCGAGCTCCACCTCGGTGGGAATGATCAGGCGCGGGACGCGCCCGACGGGAACGGACCAGCGGCGAGCGGCCGCGTCGCCGAGGACAAAGGCCAGACCGCGCTGGCGACCACCGGTGAGTTCAACGTAGACGTCGGCGAGAAGGCGGCAGTCGAGCAGGGCGTTGTGGGTGGTGCGCTCGGAAAGGTCGATCTCGTAGCGGCGGCAGAGCGCGTCGAGGCTGTTGGGCAGGCCGGGGAAACGCCGCTTGGCGAGGTCAAGCGTGTCGATCATTCGGGCGGGATCGAGCGGTGGCCGGCCGAGGCGGGTGAGCTCGGCGTCGATGAAGCCGAAGTCAAAGGGCGCGTTGTGGGCGACGAGCGGATCGTCGCCGAGAAAGGCGAGGAACTCGTCACAGATGTCGGCGAAGCGCGGCTTGCCGGCCAGGTCGGCGCGGGTGAAACCGTGCACCCGTATGGCTTCCTCGGGGACGTCGCGTTCCGGGTCGAGAACAATGTGGAACTGGCGACCCGTTGGGAGATCGCTGTTCAGTTCGATCGCGGCGATCTCGATGACGCGATCGATGGGTGGCTCGAGAC
>CAXUIA010000434.1:1807-2062 GCA_964250835.1 uncultured Acetobacteraceae bacterium
GTATCGAAAAGAACGGATCGCGACGACAGGGCGGGCGTCATGCGTAGTCCGTTTCCGGCAAGTCGCCGTCCAGGATACGCATAGCCGGCGACGTGCACAATTGTCGTTGTGAAACCGGATTGGTCAGAGACTGGATGGGGCGGTCCAGACCATGGCGGTCTGCGCAAACTGCCTGCCGCCGACGAACGTCGTGCCGTGGCTCGCTGGCCGCCCGCCGAGGCGTTGATAGAACCACCGGCTCGGATTGTCGGAGAG
>CAXUIA010000435.1:0-2053 GCA_964250835.1 uncultured Acetobacteraceae bacterium
CGGCGAGGCCATGATGCCGCACCTCCAAGGCCGCCCCTGCTCCATCGTCCGCGCGCCCGAAGGGTTTGGCGGCGAGCAATTCTTCCAACGCCACGCCATGCGCGGCACATCCAGCCTGCTGGAGCTCATCACCGTCACCGGTGACCACAAACCCTATCTGGAGATCGACCGCGTCGAGGGACTCGCGGCGATCGCCCAAAGCGGCGCCGTCGAGCTGCATCCCTGGAACTGCACGCCTGGGCACCCTGACCAGCCGGGCCGCCTGATCTTTGACCTCGATCCCGGCCCGGACGTGACGTTCGACGCGGTCGCGCACGCCGCACGCGAGCTCCGCGACCGGCTGGAGGATCTGGGCCTGGTCGGCTTCTGCAAGACCACCGGCGGCAAGGGCCTGCACGTCGTCACACCCCTGTCGGACACCGAGCACGGCCCGGATTGGCCGGCGGCCAAGGCCTTCGCGCACGAGCTTTGCCAGCGTATGGCGGCCGACCATCCCAAGCTCTACGTCGTCAACATGGCCAAAAAGCTGCGGCAGGGCCGGATCTATCTCGACTACCTGCGCAACGACCGGCTCGCGACCGCCGTCGCCCCATTCTCGCCGCGGAACCGCGCGGGTGCCACCGTCTCGATGCCGATCGTCTGGCGCGAGGTTACCAAAGACCTCGACCCAGCCCGCTTTACCGTCAGAACCGTTCCGGCGCTCGCCGCCAAGAGCAAGGCGTGGCGGGATTACGGCCGTGCAGGGCGTCCGCTGGCCGAAGCGATCTCAAGGCTGGGGGCTCTGCCGCTGGATCCCGCTGGGACCAGCGGCCCCAGACCCGCATAGGTCGAGCCCCGACCTTCCCTCTTGCTTCGCCCTCCGGCAAGCTCCGACCGTGACGCCCATCACGATCAACCTGCCGGACGAGCACGCGACCCGCCGTCTCGGTGCGGCCATCGGCCGCGCACTCAAACCCGGAGACGCGATCCTGCTTGAGGGCGTGCTCGGCGCCGGCAAAACCGCACTCGCCCGCGCGATCCTACGGACCGCTTGCAACGACCCTTCGCTCGACGTTCCTTCGCCCACCTACACGCTCGCCCAGAGCTACGGCGCGCAGATCGGCTCGGTGACGCATTTCGACCTGTGGCGTCTCGACAGTCCCGACGCACTCGACGAGCTCGACTGGTTCGGCGCCTGCGAGGGCGTCGTACTGGTGGAATGGCCCGACCGGCTCGCCGCACTCCGGCCGGCCGATGCGCTCACCATCCATCTCCGTGCGAAAATCGACGGCGTCCGGCGAGCGGTCCTCGAAGGCTGGCCGCCCGACCGGCTCGCCACTGTGCACGGCGGCATGACGCCAGCCCTCCTGCAAGGCCACGCGCATCTCGGCCCACCGCCTCGGCTTGGCGGCCGCACGCTCCGCGAACACGCGATCGACCGGCTCGCGGCACTCTCCATCACCCAGATCCTCGACACGCAGCCCGATGACGATCCGGCAGCGTCCGTCCGGCGCGCCGTCGCCACCGGCGACCTCGCGGCTGATCAGCCGTTCCTCCTGATCGACGGCGACGTCGCCTGGTTCGACGGCCCCACGCCGGCGCTCGCCCGCCTGCTCTCCGCCTTCGCCTCGGACCGTTTCGACGCGATCCTTCTGCTGGCGCGCGCGACCGATCAACCCGCGGTGCAGGAACGTGTCGGCCTCGTGCTCGACCCGCTCGGGATCGTCCGCCGACCCAGCGAGCTGGAAGTCGCCCCGTTCGTGCCCGCGGGCGTCCAGATCCTGCGCCCCAACCTGTTCGATCCGCACGACACGGGTGTCGCCCCCGTCTGGGACCGCGCGATGGCGCCCGGCCGTCTCGGCGGCCTCGTCCATGACGGCGTCTGGTTCCATCTAGCAACCGCGCACGACGCCGCCACGGCCGAGCACGAATTGGAAGACCGCCTGTCAGGCGCCCGCCTGTGACCGGCCTGTTCACGGTTGATCCTCAGGCCGGCTTCCTCGACACGGTGGCCGCCGCCTGGCTCGACGCGAGCGGCAGCGACCCGATCGGTCCAGGCGACGGTCTGATCATC
>CAXUIA010000436.1:0-2034 GCA_964250835.1 uncultured Acetobacteraceae bacterium
TCCTGGAAGAAGCGGATGTGCGCATCCCAGGTCTCACGCGCCACGGCGGTCCGAAGATAATTCCGCATCGCCGTGCTCGACTGGCGTTGCCCCGCCCGTTCGGCGACCCTCTCAACGGACCTGACACCAGCGTGGTCGACATTGATCCATGTCGCGCGTAGCGCACGGAAGGTGACGCCCGCCCTCGACAGGATGGCGCCGCCGAGCAGCGCAAGCCTATGGGACCTGCGGTCGGCGAAATCATCCGAATTGTCGGCGCGAGTTGTGGGGAACACGAACAACAGGTCCGATGCGTCGCACTTCGGGTCGAGCTTGCGCGAGGCGTTGGCCATCTCCGAGTATCGTTCCAGAAGCCCGAGTGCTGGCGCGTGCCGCGTGCGGTCCAACAGTTCACCCGCGCCCCGGCCCCCAGTATCGGGCGCCGCCTCGCCCCAGTCACGGACCGCGTTCTCGAGTATCAAGCCACTCGCCGGACCCGTGGCCAGTGCGGCAAGCACGTGATGGCCGGCTCTGCGCTTGAATGCGGCGACGTAAACGGCGTCTCCAACCGCCGCCAGGCCCGCTTCCGTTTCGAAGGCGATGTAGCGGCGTGGCAGATCCAAAATCGGCTGCTTATTCCAGCCTGTCTCGGCCGCGAACTCGCCCGCCGCCGCCACCGTAGATTCGGTTGTCGATCCAAGGCATTGGAGCACGAGCCGGGCAAGCGAAAACACGCAGGCGCAAGGTTCGCGGCGCCATGCGCGCAAGACGCAACGGCGTGGTAGCCCAGCTCGCACCCAGGTGTCAGCTCGCCTCAGGATTCCGTCCGCATCACCCACAAGGAGGATGGCGGATGCCCTGTCCGCCGCCGCATAAGCGGCGATTGATTTCGCCGCCGCATCCAGGCAGTGGCGGACCTCCTGCCATGCGACGGGATCAACGTCCGGCGGCGGACCCTCGGCGGCCCTGACAGCCTGTCCAAATCGAAACGTGCAGTAGAGGTCATCGAAAACGGCCGACAATGCCCGTTTCACGAGTGACAGCCCAGCGAGCTCCCGCGCCGACAGGTCCATGCCGTCCAACTCGGGCCACTGTAGGGCGCCTAGTGTTGGCGCATCGGCCGACGGACGTGGCTCTTGAAGTGGCGGGCGTGCGAAGCTCGGATAAGACCGGTTCCGAATGCGGCCAAGCGCCGCCAGCACGCGTCCGGCCCCGAGGCCGTGTCCATAGGCGGTCACCTCAGATCCACCGCGATTGCCGGTGGGTCGGGTCCGCCACTGCTCGAAAGCAACGATCACGGCCTGGATGCTTGCTTCACCGGCGGGCGAGCCATTAGGCGCCCTCGAATAAAGGTGCGCGATCCGGGCCCGCACGTCGACGTCGGCTAAGACGTGGCAGAAGAAGTATTCAGCGCCGGCCGCCGTCTGAGCCAGGTCGAAAGTCGGCGGGAGGGCTCTCAACGTCTCCCTCACATCGCGCACGAGACCGATCCCAAGGCCGTCCCTGATCCTCGCCCAGGCGCCAGTGACGCCGACGATGTCGCGAGGCAGCTTCTGGCGGTCCCGTGCTTGACGGTTCATGCCAGTAATCCGGCTGGTGTCGCGATGGGAGCATCTGCGGCTGGGTGATCGCTATCTCTTGAGCCGCGAGGGGCGATCGCTCGACATCCAACGTTCGGCCAGGGCCGGCGGTCATTGCCGAGCCAGCGCATGCCGGCAGCCGCAGTGGCGCTCAGTCCCGCGCTGGCGGCAACGACGCGACGTACGACCTCAGGGGCGACGCGATCACCAGCGGCCGCCTGCCCGCCTTCACCGCGGACACGTGCCCCTCCTTCAGGGCCTGCTCCAACCGCGTGCGGCTGAATCCCGAGTAGGCCGTGGCCGCCTCCATCGTCAGGCTGAACGGCTCGACGCCGACGCCCGTCACCATCGCGCTCCGGGCCCTCACACCCATGCATCCCATCCTCCCATGGCCCATCGCCAAGCATGACGACGGAGAAAGGGATGAGGCCGGCGCGAACGGCGTTCTAGAACAACGGCTTCCGTTGCATTCCGA